>NZ_JBWQXA010000007.1:0-201278 GCF_056746695.1 Caldimonas hydrothermalis
GGCGGCCAGGGGGCCGCGAATCGGGGCGAAATCGGCCTTCAAACCGACTTCGCGAGCCTGAAAACGCCGCCATCCGAAATCGAGTGCATCAACTCACGCTACGGCGGGTGTTGTGCAGACCTTCCCTATGGCGTCGGACAAGAAGCCTTTCATTCTGAGGCACTCGTTTTGGTCAGGTCATCGATCTTTGTCTGTGACCCATCCGACAATCTTTCATCGTGCTTCTACTCCCTGGTGCTTTCATCGCCGCCGCTCTCATGAGTTTGGGTGCTCTTTGGGGGCAGGTAGGAACTCTTGGCCTTTCGCCAACCCAACGGATCATCTGTGAACGCCCGCAGATCCAGAGTCGTCGATTTCGCGGCGAGCGCTGCGAAGCCGCACAACGTCAAGCCGATGATGTAGCCGCCTACAACGAGGTACGGGGGCCATTCAAAGAATATAAGGAGCACAACACACGCAGCACCTACGGCACCGATGGCGAGCGACACAAGAAACTTCATGTTCCCGTTGCTGAATCCTGATTTCAAGGGGACCTCTTCTTCGAGTTCACGGCTTTACTCCACTGCTCATTTGCCCAAGCCTCGATGCTGAGACTTGTGCCAGACGCTCTCCACAGTTGAATGACCTCATTGGTGATGGGTGCGGCAAGCGGCAACTTTTGGTCAATGTGGTACTGAACAAGATTCGAAAAGAAGGTCTGCGTGACTTTCCCCACATCCGGCCGAACCGCCTGCTCAACCGCATCAGCCGCCAAACCGACCGCGGTGGCGCCAGTTGCCAAAGCCTGGGCGGGCCGTCCATACGGTCCACTCTGAGAAGCGGCAGCCGTGGCCGCGGCGCCCACCACCTCCGCGGCCCGGCTGGTCGTGGCTGCTCCATCGGCAATCGTCTCTCGCACGGCCTGCGACATCTGCGGCAAGTCCAGCGACTGCTGAGGGTTGAGACCGGCCTTGCAATCCAAGTCCATGTTCCCACAGCTTGCCGTCGTCGGAGCCGAAGGCACCACCGGCCCCGCGGCGGGTGCAGGCGCCACATCGGTACGGCTGGGCTGGTAGGGTGAAGAGCCTGGGATCCAGGTGGCCACGTTGTCGGTGGTGTTGAGCAGGATGAACTGCTGGATCTCGGTATTGGCCTGTCCTGGTCTCTCCATCACCACGGATCCCTCGACGATCTTGGGCATGTTGGGGTCGGTGAGCAGGTTCTGGGCGATCGCCTCGGGGCTGGTGAGCGCCTCCACCGTGTTGGGCGCCACGCCCAGCGCCTGGTGGCCCATCAGGCGCATCTGCTCCTCGATCTGCTCGACCGTGTACTTGCCGTTGCTCTGGCGGGCCAGGTCCTTGGCGAGTTGCTTCTCGCTGGAATGCAACTGCCGGTTATTGGCCCTGTCAGCGCTGGGCCAGCCTGTTGGCCTGGGTGCCCGAGAGCACCTCGCGGTTCACGCCGGCCAGGGCCTGCTCGCCCGTGTGGCCCGTGCGTGTCTCCAAGGCGCAGGGGAGTCACGGCCGGCTCGAACTGGGGTTACGACAGACGAACTCCGTCACATAGGTCCTGGCCAGCTTGGGTGGGTTCTTGCGGCCGGCCCATTCGTAGAACTCGGTGCGCATTGTCCACACGGGGGGATCTGCCTGTGGGTGGCGGTGCAGGTCGATGTGCACCTGCGTGCCGCTGGACTGAGTGATCTTCCACGCGAGATGATCCTTCGAATCCACAACGGGCCTGTTGTCGGTGCGGGCGAACTTGCGGCGCAACTGGTTCAGGAGCACGGCCTCGGAGAAGTCTCCCTCAAAGCGCCGATGGTTCTCGGCCAACACTTGCGCTCGAAGTGACATACCTGCCAATTCGAAAGTGTCAGCACCAACTTCCTTGAGCCTGCGCGTGTAGCCCGGGTGGCCTTCGATCCTCCACCCCCCATGCGTGAATGCCGAGGGTTCGTCTTTGAGGTACTTGAGCCATTCGAGCAGAAGTGCTTGGGAGAGCATCGCTGCGATAACGAATAGGACAACCCACCATACGGCAAAAATCTCGCCCAACGCTGACCGTGGGTCGCGCAACGCGATGCACGCCGTGGCTGAGTCGCCATCCCATATCGCGTAGCATACGAGCGCGTTGCGTAGGGTGATCGCCGCCAAAGATGCGACGGGGACACCCACCAGGGTTCTGAAGCATGCCTTCCGATAGTGCGGCCAGATCCATTGCCAGAACGCCGAGAAGCTTCTATTGGCGGCGGTCATTGCTTCTTCTCCGCTTGATCAGAAGGTGCGGCAGGCGCTGCCGGCGTAAAGAACCAAGTGATCAACTCTTGCACAGAGGCTCCGAGAAACTGCGCACCCGGTATCGGCAACTGCCCCACACCATACCCTGCCACCGAGCCGAGGGCGGTGGCGGGCTGGTCGCTGCCGGTGAGAGCAGCGCCTGCGGCGTTGGTGCCGATGACGGTGGTCAGTCCTGCTGCATGAACGGCTTTGCTCGACTCAAGCAGTTGCCGATAGGCCTGAAGACTGCCCCCACCCACCACGCCCGTGACGCCGGAGACCACGACGCCCTTGGGATCGACGCTGCCGGTGGTGGCGTACTGCACTGCGGCGTTGGCGCCGACACCGGCGGCAGCCGATGCGGCCGAAGCGGGGTTCCACAGCAGCGTCTGCACGGCGACCATGCCTTGTGGCGTGGCCAGCACGGCCGCCAGTGCCGGCGCACTGATGATCACTCCGGCGGCCTTGAGCATGTCGGCCGTGCGTTGCATCTCGGCCTGGTTGGCCGGGTGCTCGCGGTTGTAGTTGGCACCGTAGGTCAAACAGGTGGTGTTGGCGCAATCGAAGTGGCGCGGCGCGGAACTGCTGGGTGAGCCGCTGGCGGCTTGGCTCAACAGGTCGCGCGCGGCCTGCGGGCTCATCAGGTAGGGGGAATGGCCGGCCAGCGGCCCGTCCTTGAAGGTGGTGGCGGCGATGATGAGGGCTTGGAGTTCGCCATGGGCGCGGCCCTGGGTTTCCACGATGCTGTTGCCTTGCACGGCAATGGGCAGGTTCGGGTCCTGCGCACGGTCCTCGATCCAGCGCTGCTGGGTCTTCGGATCCTGCATGTCGATGTACAGGGCTGCGGCGCCGCTTTGCAGGAGCAGCACGTTGGGCATCTGGCGCAACTGGGCCTCGATCTCTTCGACGCTGTAGCGGCCGCCGAACTCCTTGGCCAGGGCGATGGCCATCTTGCGTTCACTGCGGTGCAAGCTGCGGTTGTTGGCATCGACATTGAATGCCTGAGCTGCCCCGCCCGGGCCGCCCGTGGCCGCGCCGATGGCACTGGACAGCACCAGGCCGGCCACGGCCTGCAGCGGCTCGCTCAAGGGCAGTTCGGCGGTGATCTGCTCGATCAGCGGCGCGGCCTGGGCGGTCGCGCCGGAACTCAGGGCACCTTGCAGGCCCCCACTGAGGCCCCCGGTCAATGTGTGCATGAGCACATGATAGGCGCCGCCTTCGTCCCATCGGGCGGCCTCCTCGCGCAGTTGGGTGGCGGCCTGGACATCACCGGCTTGTTCTGCCTGCCAAGCCTGCAGCTTGAGGTCTTCGCGCTTGCGCTGAGCATAGTCCCCCACCGCCTTGGACGCCTGCCGCCCGAAGGTGGCCACGATCTGCGCGCCGGAGCGCACTTGCTTTTGCAGCGCCTGCCCGTCCCAGCGCTGGGTCAGCCCGTTGGCCCCGGTGCTGGAGAGCACCTCGCGGTTCACGCTGGCCAGGGTCTCTTCGATGCTCTGCCCGGTGCGCTCCTGCTGAGCCGCCGCGTCGGTGATGACGATCTCCCCCCCACTGATGCCGCTGAGCGTGGTGCTGGTGCGGGAACTGCTGTCGCTCACATAGCCGGCGGCTGCGCCCTGCGAGCCGGTCTGGAAGGGCTGCAGGGCCACACCGCCGCTGGGCTGGGCGGGTGCGCGGGTCGAGCCCGGACTGCTGGTGCCGCCCCCCTCGGACGAACCCGCCTTGCCTGAGCCCCCATAGCTGAAGCCCCCGGACACACTGAGGCCGCGGGCGTCATGCTCGCTGCGGTTGGTGAGGTCCTGGGTGCTGAGCGTGCCGGTGGCGAGCCGGTTGCGGCCCTCGTCCACGGCGGATAGGGTGCTGGCGATCACCGCGCCTTGCAGCTCGGTTGGATGTTCGAATCGATGTCGTACGGCGGCCACACGATCGCTGGAATGACAGCAAGGAAATATGTCGTTGAGTCGAAACCATCGGGGGTGTGGATCGCGATGGGTACACCCTCGCATCGATTCCACCATTCGCGCAGCACGTCCATGATGGATGGAATCGGTTGATCCCAGGTCCAGCCTCCGCGTTCTTTGCGGTGCGGCAGAACTCCCAGCTTGCCTGAAGCCCATCCCAGCCGGCATCGATCCTCGCGCAGCATGCGCTCGATCATGTGTAGGCAGAGTTCTTTGCGTAGAGCGTAGGGGCGCTCGCGGCCGAGGCCGTCCCACAAGGGCGTGAAGCTTCCGCTTTGGTATTCGCAAAGATCCTCGATCAATTCGTTCATCTCTGCTTGTAGCTCTTGTGAATCAGCGAAGGAACTTGAACTCAATTGCTTGCTCCTTGCCTGGTTTACCTCGATAAACGGTATCCGACTTGATCTCCACCGTCCAATGCGGCCCGAGTTGTTGGGTAGAGCTTGCCTGAGACCTCAGCGTCACCTTGCTGCCATCGCTCAGCGTCCAGGTCTGGCCCGCGTTCGGAACGCCGTTCACGCCAAAAGTGTGGCGCCTTGACGTCCACCTGGAAGCCTTGGTCACCGGCGCGCAGGCCGCTGTGCTGGCTCACGCTGGCGTGCTCGGCGTCCACCCGGGCCTGGCTGTAGGTGGCGCAGCGGTTGCCGGTGAGCCCGGCGACCCATCAAACGGACCCCGTCGGCTGTGCAGAAACCGCCCTGCCTTGTGAATCATCCGGGATCCGACGGCGACCACCATGCAGGAAACTCTGCGAACTCTCTCTTTATCTTCGCCAACATGTCATCGTCAACTTCGGCAGAGAACGCAATTATCGTTTTTTTCCCCCCACCAGCATCTGTCTTTTTGAATTCCCAATAAAGAATTTTCTTGTCTTTATTTTCGCTGATCGCGAGAACGAAATGGTCGTTCATATCTTTCAGCGTGGCATCTAGCGATGAATTGTTCAAGGCGTTCGAGAAGCTACTCCAGTTTGCGCACTCAATCCAGAAAGATCCTTGATAGCTGAGCATATGCTGAAACTGCGTGATTGTGATTTTTGTTTCAACGCGCATTGACGGCACATGATCATCAGTTTCCACAACCTCCATAAGCAAGCTGAAGGGTTGTTCAAGTTTAATTCCTAGCATGTCGCTTTCCTATTTTCCGGTTGGCAAGGCATGAATAATCGAAGGCAGTTGGCCAAGTTGCCTTGGTGGTGCGAATTTGAGTTCCCACCCCCCAACGGTCATTAGTTGATTGTAAGTAATTCCGTTTTGAGTGGCAGTGTTGACCGCTCCTTGCAGGCTGGATAGTTGCTGCTGTGACGCCAGTCTGACAGCCTCCGGCGTGTGGTTTACAGCTTTCATTTGCGCGAACTCTGCCATATGTTCAGTCGCGTTCCCCGCTACCCATACACGCTGACCATTTGGCAATGTCATCTCAAATGAGCGAGGAATAGCTGAACCCGGATATACCGGCTGCGTTGCTGTGATGGAATCAAAGACAGTGCCTGTACGACCCGCACTATTCGTTCCGGATGTGACAGCCTTCGCCGAAGGCACCCCTGACCCCGGCTGCGGCACCCCAGCTGCAGTGTAAGCAGCAGTCTCCGCTGCGACCGTGCAGGCCGCCGGATTGCCCAAGCAGTACTGCACCGGATTCCTTGCGAACGCCGCCGCTTCGGTGGCCACGCCAGACAAGGATGGCGCCAGAGCCAGTGTTCCCGCCGTCACAGCAGCCAGCACCGTTTGCTGCGCGATCGTGTTGCGCTGTGTGCTGTCGTTGCTCGCAGCGTTGATGATCTGCTGCAGCGTAGGCTGCGTCAGCCCGTTGGCCTGGTAGAAGCCATCCGTCTGCCCCAGTGTGCCCGCGTACATGCCGGCGTTGGCTCGCTGCTCCGGTGTTGCATAGAACATGTACCCTGGCCCGCAGGTCGGGCAAGCCGGATCGGTCGGCAACATGCCGTGCGCCTGACTCAGGAAGGCGCGCGCTTGTGCATCCTCTGTTCCTTCGGCACCGAACTGCACCTGCCGGAATGCTTGTTGCGCCAGGCGCTGCTCGGCTTCCTGCTCGGTAATGCCGTGGTGCTGTGCGAACCGCTTGGCGTTGTCCTTGATCCATTGCGATTCGCTCGGATGCAACTGCCGATTGTTCATCTCGGCATTGAAGGCGGTGGCCGCGCCGGTGGGCCCGCCGGTGAGGGCGCCCAGGCCGGCGGCGATGCCCGCGCCCACGGCCTGACGCACGCCCTGGGGCAGCTCGGCCGTCAACTCGTTGAGCGCGTCGGCGGCCGCGGCCGACGAGCCCGAGCCCAGCGCTCCTTCCAGCCCCCCGCTCAAGCCTCCCACGGCGATGTGCGCGGCCACGCGGTAGGCGCCGCCTTCGGCCCACTTGTCGGCCTCGGCCAGCAGGGCCTGGCGCTCGGCCTCGGTGGGGGCTTGGCGGGCCTGTTCTTTGAGGGACTTCTCCTGCCGCCCGGCATAGTCCCCCACCGCCTTGGACGCCTGCCGCCCGAAGCTCTCCACGATCCGGGCCCCGGCCTGCACTTCCTTTTGCAGCGCCTGCCCCTCCCAGCGCTGGCTCAGGCCATTGGCCCCGGTGCCCGAGAGCACCTCGCGGTTCACCGCGGCCAGGGCCTGCTCGGCCGTCTGCCCGGTGCGTTCCTGCTGGGCTGCCGCGTCGGTGATGACGATCTCCCCCCCACTGATGCCGCTGCGCGTGGTGCTGGTGCGGGAACTGCTGTCGCTCACATAGCCGGCGGCTGCGCCCTGGGATTGGGTCTGGAACTGCTGCAGGGCCACACCGCTGCTGGGCTGGGCGGGTGCGCGGGTCGAGCTCGGGCTGCCGGTGCTGCCCCCCTCGGACGAACCCGCCTTGCCTGAGCCCCCATAGCTGAACCCCCCGGACACACTGAGGCCCCGGGCCTCATGCTCGCTGCGGTTGGTGATGTCCTGGGTGCTGAGCGTGCCGGTTGCGAGCCGGTTGCGGCCCTCGTCCACGGCGGCCTGGGTGCTGGCGATCAAGCCGCCTTGCAGAGCGGTGTGGCCCTGCACCTGCACGTCAAAACCCCCATCGCCCGCACGCAGGCCGCTGTGCTGGCTCACGCTGGCATGGTCGGCGTCCACCCGGGCCTGGCTGTAACTCGCGCTGGCCGCAAAGCCGTAGCCGATGGTGACACTGCCGCCGGCACTGTGGTGGCGGCTGTCGTAGGTGGCGGTGTCCTGCACGCTCTGGATGGTGAGGTCGCCCCCCACCTTGGCCACGATGCGCTCGCTGCTCACCTGCGCGCCGCTGAGTGTGGTGTCGCGCCCGGAGAGGAGGGTGGCGCTGCGGCCGGCGCTCACCTCGGTGTGACGGTGGGTGAGGTCTGTTCCGTCGGCGTGGCCACGCGCGGCGCTGGCGTTGGCGGTGAAGCCGGCGGCCCAGCCGTTCTGGCCGTAGGTGAGCGCCAGGCCCACGCCGGCGCTGCTGCTGCGGTGGGTGCTGTGCTGCTGCGCCGACTGCGCCTGCGACTGCAGCACCACATCGCCTTCGGCCATCAGGGTGGCATGGCCGGCGGCGTTCACGTCGCTGCCGCGGAGGGTGAGGTGGCTGTCCTCGCCCGCGCCGGCGGCGATGAGCTTGACGTTGCCCCCGGCTTCGATGGCAGACGCACGGGTGGTGCTGGCGCTCTGGGTGAGCTGGCTCTCGCTCTTGGAGCCGCCCACGGTAATGCTCACGCTGAAGCCCCCACCGGTCTGCGGGCTCTGGCTCAGGGCCTGGGTGGCCTCGCGCACGCTCAGTGCGGCGCTGCCGGCGGCCAGGGCCTGCAGGCGCGGGTCGCCGGTCTGGGAGCCAGCCTCGCCCATCTGGGCCACGCCCTGGGCGGCCGAGATCACGGGGCTGCTCACGGCCACGGTCAGGCCGCTCTGGCGGAACTTCGTGGTCTGCTCGAACTGCCGGGCTTCCTGGGCACCTTCGATGAGGATGGAGGAGGCGGCCACCGTCACATCACCGCCCGGAGCCAGCACATCGCTACCCGTTTGCCGATAGGCGCCACCGGCCTGGAGGAGCACGTGGCCCTGGACGCTGCCCACGGTGGCGCCGCGGGCGGTGGTGTTCTCCAGTGCGGCGTCGGTGCTGTGGCGTTGCTTGCCGATGGTGAGGGACGCGCCGCTGGTGAAGACGCCGCTGCGGCGTGTGTCCTTGAAGTGCTGTTCGCTCACACTCTCGGCGGCGGCCTCGATCGTCACGTCGCGCCCGGCGGCCAGGGTGGTGCCGGTGCTGGAGACGACGTCGGAGCCGCGCACGGTGAGGTCGCGAGCGGCCAGCAGGTCCACTGTCTCGGCGCTGAAGGTGCTGCCCAGGGCCTGGGTCTGCTCGACGTGGTCGTGGGTGGTGGTGGTCTTCTTGCGCAGGAAGCCGCTGCTCTTGATGTGGCTGGCCTGCTCGTAGGACTGGCGGGCCTGGCCGGCATCCACGGTGAGGTCGCGCCCGGCCTGGGCGAGCACGCCGCCGTGTTCGCTGCTCACAGTGGCCGCGCGTGCGCTCAGGTCGCGCCCGGCCAGCAGGGCCACGTCGCCCGTGGCCTGGATCTGTGTGCCCACGTCCTGCTGCTGGCCGGTGTGGAGCCAGTTGCGGCGGTTCCACTGGAGCTGGTCGGCCTGGGACGTGGCCACGGTGCCCAGGGTGAGGTCGCGCCCGGCGGCCAGCACCGTGGTGCCGCCCGCGCCGGCGTGGTTCACCTGCGCGGCCTGCAGCACGAGGTCGCGCCCGGCGCTGGCCAGCAGGGTGGCGCCGGCTTCGCTCACGTACAGGCCGGCCACGCGGTCGAGCGTGGTGCGCTCGAACAGGTTGGGGCCCGCCTGGGTGGCCGTGCTGGCGGTGGTGCTGGCCACGGTGAGGTCACGCCCGGCGCTCACCGACAGGCGGCTGCCCGCGTCGATGAGCCCGCCCAGGGTGTCCAGGTCCTGGCGCGCGTGCACGTCCACCGACTGGGCCGTCAGGCGCCCGCCCAGGTTCTTGACGTTCTCGGCGGTGATGGCGAGCGCGGTGCGCCCGGCCACGGTGCCGCTGTTGGTGAAGTCGCCGGTCAGGTCCAGTTCCAGCCGATCGGCGCTGAGCAGGGTGCCCGTGCCGTCCAGGTCGCCGGGCTGCACGCGCACGTAGACCTGCGGCACAAGCACGGTCTGGCGGGTGCCATCGGGCAGGCTCACCTCGCGTTCGACGAGCCAGATGATGTCGCTGGTGAGCGCGGCCATCTGCTCGGGGGTGAGCGCGATGCCGGGCCGAAGTGCGTGCTCGTGCGCGAAGGTCAGGCCCGCGTCCATCAGGGCGCGCATCTGGGCTTCGTCGTCGGCATGGCCGTCCAGGAAGCGCCGGCCGGTGAGCTGGGCCACATCGGCTCTTTGATCGCTACCACTCCCGTATCCCTACTGGCGTCATGCAGACGGCCACACCCGTCTCTGGGTCCAACACGTATTGTCTCGCGTCGAGCGTTGAGCACCAGATCTTTGCCCCGTCCACCCATTGCGCATGCTCTGGGTACGCGTGAGCTTCGTAGTCGTAGTTTGTTGCCCCATTGGCATATTGCAGCCAAAGATACAAAAAAGGACTTCTCGTCCCGATGTCATCATCATTGGTCGCTTCTGCCCGTTCCCGCATCCTGGCCCAGTTCGCAAAAGCCTCTCCCTCGTCGCGCCGGACTTGCCAGATGACGTTGCCGGCTTGGTCGAGGCGGAAGATGTTGTGGTTTCGAAATGCGCGAACCGTTTGCGTGTTCCACAGCGGTTGAACTCCCCAGTCAGCCAGGACGATTTGTCCGCCGTCGGGCATTTGGATGGACAGGTCATACGAAATGCCATTGATCATCCTGAAGGCCATATCACTTCCCGTTTGACGATAGCGGACGAGGATTGCTGAACATTCTTGCGAACTCGTTTCGGTCGGAGAATTCGGTTTTGATCTGGAACTGCACCCCACCCCCGCCGCCGTTGTCCCCGGTGCGAGTGCCGGTGACGGCGGCGTGCGGGGATATCCCGTTGGCCACGCTCACGCTCAGCCTGGTTCCAGCCGGAATCCTCACATCCACCATCATGTTGGGCACTTCTGGCAGGGCGTACTTGCTGGCAATCTGCTGCGGCGTCAGCCCCCGGATGTCTTCGGCGCGCATGATCCATCCCCCGGCAGGGCCCGATTTGCCGCCTTCCACATACACCCGCACGAAGGATGTTGTCTGAGTCGTTGTGACATCCAGCACTGAAGAGCCAGGGACGTATGAAGGGCTGCGTCCTTTAGCGATATCCGCCGCATTCAGTACATCGGCACTTTGACTCGCGACAACTCTAACGCCTGCTGGCAATGCGGCCTGAATTGCTTCTTGCGCTTGTGTTGGCGTCATCGCTGCAGCAGGCGTCCACGGCCCGGTCGCCGACATCGGTTGCGAGGGATCGGCAATGCTGCCATCGCGGTACACGTTATTTTCGATCTTCTGCTGCTCGACCTGCGTCGCGTCGGCGGACGGGGGCTTTGCTCCTGAGGAGCCACTGGTCACCCCGGCCAGCCTGTCAGCCGCCTTCTTGCCCAGGATGGCCGCGCCGATGAGCGCCTCGGTGATCTCGCGCCCGCTGGTGTCGGCATGGAGGCTGGCCAGCACGATCTTCTCGGCTGGGGTGAGGCCCCCCTTGTTCTGGTCGATCTCGCCCAGGTTGGTCTTGAGCAGCCCGGCCACCTGCCTGAGGTGGGTCTGGTTCTGCTTCTGAAGCGCCTTGAGGGCCTCGACCTCGCGGGGGTCGGTGCTGGCGGCGATGCGCGCGGCCAGGTCCTGGGCGCTGGCCTGCAGGGCCAGGTAGTCCTGGCTGAGCAAGGAGAGGTTGGCGCGGCATTGTGCGGCCGAGCCATCCAGGCAACTGTGGCTCAGCTCGGCCTGGCGCGTCTGGCTGAGCTGGTCCAGCCGCTCGCGGGTCTGGCAGGCCTGGGCGTCGCCCGATCGGCAGGCCTGATCGGCCTGGGAGCGCGCCAGCTGTTCCTCGTGCAAGAGGTAGTTGTTGGCCGTCTGGTTGAAGCCGGTGGCCGCCCCGGTGGTGCCGCCGGTGAGGGCGCCCACGGCGGTGCCTGCGGCGGCGATGACGGCCTGGCGCACCGGCTCGGGCAGGCCGGCGGCGTTGATCGCCTCGGCCAGATGGGGCACGGCCGCGGCCGACGAGCCCGACCCCAAGGCCCCTTCGAGCCCCCCGCTCAAGCCGCCCACGGCGATGTGCGCGGCCACGCGGTAGGCGCCGCCTTCGTCCCACTTGCGGGCTTCTTCCTCGTTGCCCTGCTGGCGCAGTTCACGCGCCTTGTTGGTGGCATAGTCCCCCACCGCCTTGGAAGCCTGTTGCCCAAACGTCGCCACGATCTGCGCGCCAGCCTGCACCTGCTGTTGCAGCTTGCGCCCATCCCAGCGCTGGCTCAGGCCGTTGGCCTCGGTGCTGGAGAGCACGTCGCGGTTCACGCTGGCCAGGGTCTCTTCAATACTCTGCCCTGTGCGTTCCTGTTGAGCGGCTGCGTCGGAGATGACGACCTCACCCCCGCTGATGCCACTGCGCGTGGTGCTGGTGCGGGAACGGCTGTCGCTCACATAGCCCGCGGCCATGCCCTGGGATTGGGTCTGGAACTGCTGCAGGGCCACGCCGCTGCTGGGCTGGGCGGGTGCGCTGGTTGAGCCCGGGCTGTTGGCGCTGGCACCCTCAGACGAGCCCTGCTTGCCCGAGCCCCCATAGCTGAAACCCCCGGACAAGCTGATACCCCGGGCCTCGTGCTCGCTGCGGTTGGTGAGGTCCTGGGTGCGCAGCGTGCCGGTGGCCAGCCGGTTGCGGCCCTCGTCCACGGCGGCCTGGGTGCTGGCGATCACCGCGCCTTGCAGCTCGGTGTGGCCCTTGACCTCCACCTGGAAGCCTTGGTCACCGGCGCGCAGGCCGCTTTGCTGGCTCACGCTGGCGTGGTCGGCCTCCACCCGGGCCTGGCTGTAACTCGCGCTGGCCGCAAAACCGTACCCGATGGTGACACTGCCGCCGGCACTTTGGTGGCGGCTGTCGTAGGTGGCGGTGTCTTGCACGCTGTGGATGGTGAGGTTCCCCCCCACCTGGGCCACGATGCGCTCGCTACTCACCTGCGCGCCGCTGAGCGTGGTGTCGCCCCCGGAGATGAGGGTGGCGCTCTGGCCGGCCTTCACCTCGGAGTGGCGGTGGGTGAGGTCCTGGCCGTCGGCGTGGCCGCGCGCGGCGCTGGCGTTGGCCGTGAAGCCGGCGGCCCAGCCGCTCTGGCCGTAGGTGAGCGCCAGGCCCACGCCGGCGCTGCTGCTGCGCTCGGTGCTGTGCTGCTGCACCGACTGCGCCTGCGATTGCAGCGTCACGTTGCCTTCGGCCAGGAGGGTGGCCTGGCCGGCGGCGCTCACGTCGCTGCCGCGGAGGGTGAGGTGGCTGTCCTCGCCCGCACCCGCGGCGATGAGCTTGACGTGGCCTGCGGCTTCGATGATGGAGGCCCGGGTGCCGCTGGCGCTCTGGGTGAGCTGGCTGTCGCTCTTGGCGCCGCCCACGGTGAGGCTCACGGTGAAGCCCCCGCCGGTTTGCGGGCTCTGGCTGATGCTCTGGGCGGCCTCGCGCACGCTCAGGGCCGCGCTGCCGGCGGCCAGGGCCTGCAGGCGCGGGTCGCCCACCTGAGCGCCGGCCTGGCTCATCTGGGCCACGCCCTGGGCGGCCGAGATGACGGGGCTGCTCACGGCCACGCTCAGGCCGCTCTGGCGGAACTTCGTGGTCTGCTCGAGTTGCTGCTCCTCGCGTGCGCCGTCCACCAGGATGGATTGGGCGACGACGGTCACATCACCGCCGGGGGTGAGCACGTCGCTGCCGGTTTGCCGGTAGGCGCCACCGGCCTGGATGAGCACGTGGCCTTCGACGCTGCCCACGGTGGCGCCACGGGCGGTGGTGTGGCTCAGCTCGGCGTCGGTGCTGTGCTGCTGCTTGCCGAAGGTGAGGGAGGCGCCGCTGGAGAACACGCCGCTCTTCTTGGTCTCCTTGAAGTGCTGTTCGCCCACGCTCTCGGTGGCAGCCTCGATCGTCACGTCGCGCGCGGCGGCCAGGGTGGTGCCGGTGCTGGAGACGACGTCGGAGCCGCGCACGGTGAGGTCGCGAGCGGCCAGCAGGTCCACTGTCTCGGCGCTGAAGGTGCTGCCCAGGGCCTGGGTCTGCTCGACGTGGTCGTGGGTGGTGGTGGTCTTCTTGCGCAGGAAGCCGCTGCTCTTGATGTGGCTGGCCTGCTCGTAGGACTGGCGGGCCTGGCCGGCATCCACGGTGAGGTCGCGCCCGGCCTGGGCGAGCACGCCGCCGTGTTCGCTGCTCACAGTGGCCGCGCGTGCGCTCAGGTCGCGCCCGGCCAGCAGGGCCACGTCGCCCGTGGCCTGGATCTGTGTGCCCACGTCCTGCTGCTGGCCGGTGTGGAGCCAGTTGCGGCGGTTCCACTGGAGCTGGTCGGCCTGGGACGTGGCCACGGTGCCCAGGGTGAGGTCGCGCCCGGCGGCCAGCACCGTGGTGCCGCCCGCGCCGGCGTGGTTCACCTGCGCGGCCTGCAGCACGAGGTCGCGCCCGGCGCTGGCCAGCAGGGTGGCGCCGGCTTCGCTCACGTACAGGCCGGCCACGCGGTCGAGCGTGGTGCGCTCGAACAGGTTGGGGCCCGCCTGGGTGGCCGTGCTGGCGGTGGTGCTGGCCACGGTGAGGTCACGCCCGGCGCTCACCGACAGGCGGCTGCCCGCGTCGATGAGCCCGCCCAGGGTGTCCAGGTCCTGGCGCGCGTGCACGTCCACCGACTGGGCCGTCAGGCGCCCGCCCAGGTTCTTGACGTTCTCGGCGGTGATGGCGAGCGCGGTGCGCCCGGCCACGGTGCCGCTGTTGGTGAAGTCGCCGGTCAGGTCCAGTTCCAGCCGATCGGCGCTGAGCAGGGTGCCCGTGCCGTCCAGGTCGCCGGGCTGCACGCGCACGTAGACCTGCGGCACAAGCACGGTCTGGCGGGTGCCATCGGGCAGGCTCACCTCGCGTTCGACGAGCCAGATGATGTCGCTGGTGAGCGCGGCCATCTGCTCGGGGGTGAGCGCGATGCCGGGCCGAAGTGCGTGCTCGTGCGCGAAGGTCAGGCCCGCGTCCATCAGGGCGCGCATCTGGGCTTCGTCGTCGGCATGGCCGTCCAGGAAGCGCCGGCCGGTGAGCTGGGCCACCTGCTCGGCCACCAGGCGCTGCTCGTAGAAGCCGTCGCCCAGGCGCTTGTGGGTGGTGGCCGGGTCGGCCTGGAGCTGCTGAAGCAGGTAGTCGCTGCCCAGCCACTGGCGGTGGTTGGTGAAGCGCGGGTCGGTTTCGATGAGGTAGCGCGCGCCGGGCTCGGGCTGCGGCCGGAAGAGGCTGCTGGTGGGCAGGCTCACGGGCAGTGTCACGGTGCGGATGACGGTTTGCGGTGCTCCATCGACGGTGGCAGGGCTCTCGCCGGCAGGCACGAGGCGGTTCACCTCGACGCCTGTGACGGCCTGGGCGCCTCGGGCGAGGGCCTGCACCGTTTCGGAGGCGGAGGCCCCCGGCTGTGCGGAAGGGGTGCCGGGCCCGCCGGCGCCCGGTGAACCCACGTCCGGCACCTGGCCGAGTTCGCCGGCCGGTGCGGTCGCGATGGCACCCGGCAGCGGGAGCGACCCGCCGACGGCGGCGGCAGATAGCGCGGCGCGGGAGACGGCCTGCACTGTCGTGACGCTGGGGACTTCGGTGATGACCGGGCGCGGTGTCAAGCTCAGGCTGGGCGTGGTGCTGCTGCTGGGTGTCACCAGCAGCGGGCGTTCGGCGCGCTCGGGTACCGCGGTGTGCGTTGACATGGGAGCAGCGATCCGGATTTCGGCCGAGCCTACACTGACGGTGCGGTTCTCCCTGACCTCGTAAGGCGTGTAGGCGTAATTCCGATCGGTGCCGCTCCAGGAGGTACTTTCACGCCAGGTTCTGACGGCGTGTCCGCTGCGGGTGGTGGTGGCGGTAGCTTCGATGGCGCGGTTGTCGATAGCGCTTGCATCTCCGCTGAGGGTGCCACCGACGAAGATGTGGCTTCCTTCGTTGATGGTGTGGCCCGTCAGTCGCGCATGGCCGCCCACGCGGATTTGCGCCGGGTCGCTGTGGAGCAGCACAGGATTGATCTGGGTTTCTTCGACGCGCAGATAAGTCCAGTTGCCCACGCGGCGGCGAGCGACATCGGCAGCGAAGGCGTCGATCGCGGCATTGAGCTGGAGATACAACGCGTGGTTGCGGCGCTTCCAGTCTTCATAAACTTGTTGTTGGGTGTGGCAGCCGGACGGATGGCCCGAGCAGTCCGGTGCGGGCGCTGCCGGTGGATCGCTGTCGGGCCGGGGAACGCCAAAGAGGTCCCACAAGGGGTTGGCCCTGTCGTAGCGGTAGACCTCGGGGATCTCGTAGGTGCTGTCGTGGGAGACGCCGACAGAGGCAGGTTCGTAGGCCGCCAAAGGAACGCGATCGAGCGCGCCGGCAGGGCCGAAGGTATGGAGAGGATAGCGATCGCTGGGCAACAGCAGGTACTTGTCACCCACCTCACCGAGTGGGCGATTCTGCTCGAAGAATTGTTGGTCGGGTACCAGGTAGAGATTCTGGTTTTGTCTTTGGCCACGGTAGCGGGTGTACGCAACTTCAGTGTTGTCGTATTCGGCAGAGCCGACTTGGTGAATCACGCGGCGGATGGGTTCACTGGCTTGGTAGCCGATCTCGACGTGCTCGTTGGTGTTGCGCAGCAGGCTGGTGGCGACGTCCAGGTTCCCCAGGGCCTCGATGGTGGCGCTGGCGTTGTGGATCAGGCTGGCACTGCCGGTGGCTTGCCGGTTGGCATCGAGCGCGCCGCCCAGCGCCATGTCGCCGGCGCTGAAGAGCAGGGCGTGTTCGCGGTTGGTCAGGGTGGACGCACCGATGTCCAGCCGCTCGCGCGCCGCGATCACCGCATCGGCACGTACGCCGTCGAGGGTCTCGGTGTCGTTGGTGAGGGTGCCGGCCTGCAGGGCGAGGTGGTCGCCATAGAGGCGCCCGGAGCCGAGGTTGTGCAAGGTGTTCGCCTGCACGTGCACGGAGGCCCCATCGATGAGGCCGCGGTTGGTGAGCGCACCCGCCACGTCGATGCGTGCATTCTGGCCGATGATCTCGCCGCTGGCGCGGTTGTCGAGGCCCGCGGCGTGCAGCTGGAGCTGGCCACCGGCTTCGATGCGGCCGCTGTTGTCGAGCGAGCCGCCCAGCGTGAGCTGCAGGTTGTTCGCCGCGGCCATCTCGCCGGCGTGGGCCAGGCTGGCATCAAGCGCAACGGAGGCATTGCCGCCGGAGACGATGCGGCCGGTGCCGGTGAGCCGGTCGGCCTGGATCTGCAGGCTTTGCCCGGCGGAGATGGTACCGCCGTCGTTGGAGAGGCTCAGCGTGCGGTCGGCCTGGGTGTCGATGAGGGCCACCTCGCCCAGCGAGGTGATGAGCCCCCCGGTATTGTCGATGCTGCCACGGCTCGCAACGGAGAGGCTGCCGTCCGCGCGCAGGGCGCCCGAGGCGTTGCGCAGCGTCGTGGCAGCCAGGTGCAGTTCGGTGGCTTCGAGGCCCTGGTCGCTGCCCAGGGTGTCGCGGTTGTCAATCGTTCCTGCGGTGATGGAAAGGGTCTGGCCCGCGCGCAGCAGGCTGCCCCGGTTGTCCAGGGTGCCGCCGCCAAGGTCCAGCGTCATCGAGCCGGCCGCCTGCACTTGCCCCGCCCGGTTGTCGAGGCGGGTGGCCTGCAGGTCGAGCGAGGACCGCGCCAGCACGTGGGCGTTGCCGGTGTTGGTGACGGCCTGGCTGCGTACCGTGAGGTGGCCCACAGCACCGATGAAGCCGGCATGGTTGTCCAGTGCACCGGTGTGCACGTTCATCGCGCCACCGCTGACCAGGCCCGTGTCGCTGTTCCCGTTCGTGAAGGCGTTGATGAGTTCGTGGCCGTGGGTGTCGATGTGCAGGCGGCCACCGGCTTGGACGAGTCCGACGGTGTTGTCGAGCGCACCGGTCTCGAGGACGGCGTCAGCGCGGGCGGCCAGCGTACCCCCGGTGTTGTCCAGCGCCTGCCCGAGGGTGTCGATCTGCAGGGTCTGACCAACGATGCGAGCCTGCGCTTGGCCGGTGGCCGTGTTGCGAAGACCTGCGGCCTGCAGCGTGACGGCACCGGCCGCTTCGATGCGGCCCGCGTCGTTTTGCACCAGGCCGGCGGCGAGTGCGTGCACGCCGGACTCAACCGAGGCCAGGGTGCCCTGCGTGTTGTTGACCGCATCCGCCGAGACGAGAACGTTGCTCCGCGCGGCGATCACGCCGGCGTGGTTGTGGACGTCCTGGCGTGCCGCGATGGACAGGGACTGGCCAGCGGTCAGGCGCCCGCTGGTGTTGTCGATCCGGCCGATGTGCAGTTCTGCATTGCCACCCGCTGCGATCTGGCCCAGCCTGTTGTCCAGCGTGCCGTCCACGGTCAGATCGAGCTGTCGCGCATCGGCGGTTGCGACGGTGCCGCTCACGTTGGTCAGTGCCTGGGCCTGGAGGGTCAGTGCACCGTTGCTGGACACAGTGCCGCCGGTGTTGTCGATGGCACTGGCGGCGGTGACCGAGGCCTGCTGCGTGCCGGTTTGCAGCATCACCGCGTTGCGATGGCTCAGGCTGCCGGCGTCGATGGTCAGTTGCCGGGCCACGGTCTGCGCACCATCCAGACGGGCCGCCCCTTCGACGTTCATGGCAAGCTGGGCGTTGCTCTCGATGTGACCCTGTTCCCCCTGGAGGGCGCTTGCCTCGATGTGCAGGGCCTGGGTCCCTGCGTGTTCGATGCGCCCGTTGGTGTTCAGCAGGGTAGGGGCCCACAGGCGTGCTTCGTCTGCATTGAGCGCGATGCGCCCGCCGCGGTTGTCGAGCGAAGCCGAGACCCTGAACCGTGCCTCGGTGCTGCCTGTGTGGACGATCTCGCCGGAGCGGTTGTCGAGGGTCAGGGTGTCGAGGTGAATTTGCCTGCCGGCCAGCAGGCCGGCGGTGTTGTCGAGCGAGCCGGGGGTGTCGATGCGCAACGCGCCGGTGGCCACGATGCTGGCGTCATGGGTGCGCACGCCAGCCTGCGTGGCCTGGAGGTGGAGGTCTGCCGCGCGCACATCGGCGTGGGAGAGGTCCACCGATGCCCCCCGCAGCGTCGCTGTGCCGGAGGCGAGGACCGGGCCTTGCACCTGCAGATCCTGCCGAGCCGAGAGGGCCAGGGCGGCCGAGCCGGTGAGCGAGCCGTTGCGTTCCAAGCCGGCGGCCAGCAGGCCGGTGGCTGCGGAGTCCACGCGGCCGGCGTTCAGCGTGAGGGCGCCTCGTGCGGCGATCACGCCGTTGTTGGAAAGCGCTTCGTCCGAGGCCAGGGTCTGCGACGCTCCGGCGTAGAGGAGCCCGGCGTTGTGGGCCTGCGCGGCCTGCAGGCGCAGCGCCTCGGCGGCATCGATGTCTCCCGTGTTGTTCAATGTTCCGGCTGCAAGGCGGATGTCCTGCGCGGCGATGAGACCGGCGTTGGCCAGTTCTTCGGCAACCGTGACTTCCAGCGCCGTGCCTGAGCGCAGGCTGCCGGCATGGTCCAGTCGCCGGGCGTCCAGTGCGAGGGCCTGGGCGGCGTGCAGTTGCCCACCGTGCAGGTTGCGCAGCTCGGCGGCGTCGATGGTGAGTGCGCCGCTGGTGGCGTGGACGGCGCCGCGCGTGTTGTTCAGAGTATCTGCCAGCAGGGCGATGTCCCGAGACAGGATACGGCCGGCGGTGTTGTCGAGCGTGTGGGCCTCGATCTGCAGGGATTGCCTACCGGCATGCTCGATGCGGCCGGCCGCATTGACCAGTGTGTGGGCCTGGATGCGCAAGGCGGCGCTGGCCGAGGCAATGCGGCCCTCGGTGTTGTCCAGGGTGGTGGCCTGCAGGCTCAGATCGTCGGTGCCGGTCTGCACGATCTCGCCGCGGGTGTTGTCGATGCGGGCGGCGTCGACCACCAGGCGGCTCGCCGAGAGGGTTCCGCCTGCGTTGACCAGGCCTTCCTCGCCGCGCGCTGCCAGCTGGAGCCGTCCGGTCGTCGTGACGAAGGCGCCTCGGGTATCGAGGGTGCCGTCGGCCGCGATGAGAGAGACGTCTGTGCCATGCACCTGGCCGCCGCGCAGGTCGAGCTGCGCACCTTCCAGTGACACAGCACCCGAGGCGATCATCTGACCCTGCGACGTAAGGGCCTGCGCGGTGTGCACACTGAGGTGGCCGTCTCCTTCCAGGCGGCCGTCATGGCCAAGGCCGGCGGCGAGCAGCCCGCTCGCACCCTGGCGGAGTTCGCCGGCCAGGACTTCAGCGTGGCGCCGTGCGGCGAGGATGCCGCCGTTCTCCAGGCCTCCACTTGCCGTGAGCTGCAGGTCGCGGCCGGCGTAGAGCGTGCCGGTGTTGGCCAGCGTGCCGGCCTCGACCGCCAGATTCTGCGCGACGGTGACGCGCCCGGCTTCGTTGTGCAGCGTGCCTGCCGACAGGGTCAGCGCCCCTTGGCCGGCGATCGTGCCTTGCGCATTGTCCAGCCGTCCCTGCACGGCAAGATGGGCCGGACCTGTGCCCACCTGCACAATGGCGCCGCCTCGGTTGCTCAGCGTACCGGTCCGAATATGCAGGTTCTCGGCCTCGATGAGCGCCCCATCATGTTGCACGGCCGATGCCTGCAGATCCAGCGCCGAGCGCGCGAAGATCTGGCCGCCCTGGCCTTCGAAACTGCCGGCATTCAACGCCAGTGTGCCCCCGCCATGGTGTTCGATGCTGCCGCCGCGATTGACGACCGCGCTGGCCTGGATCGCCAGATGGTCGCCGCGCGCAGCAATGCGGCCTTGCGAGTTGTCGATCCCGTCGGCCACGGCGATGACCGTGTCGATCGAGCCGGTCTGCACGATCTCGCCGCGCGTGTTGTCGATACGGTTCACGCCGAGCTCCAATTGCCCGGCGTTGAGCACCCCCTGCACGTTGCTCAGCGCTGCCGCGTGTGCGGCACTCCGGCCCGCGATGAAGAGACGTCCGGGCGTGGAGACCGTGGCGCCGTCGGTGACGATGGCGCCGGCGGCGCGCATTTGAATGTGTTGAGCCGTGGTTTGGCCACCGCTCAGGTCGATGTTGGCGCCCTCCAGGTGCGCCTGGGCGGCGGCGATCTGGCGACCTTGTGCGACAAGGGTGTCCGAAGCAGTGATCCGGAGATGGCCTGCGTTGGCCGGGGACGGCACGCTGCCATCCACTGGCACGCCGGCTGCGGTCACACTGGTGGCCGTGGCGTGGATGTGCGCTGCGCGGGCTTCTATGTCGCCGCCGGCCACCACGTGGCCGCTGTGGGTGAAGCGTTCGGCCTGCAGCTGCAGGTTGCCGCCGGCCTGCACCCGTCCGCCGGTGTTGGCGATCTCGGCGCCGTCCAGCCTCAGGCTGCCCCCGGCGGCGAGCTGCCCGCCGGCGTTGTCGAACAGCCCCGTGCTTTGAGCCGTCAGCGTGTCCAGCGCGGTGATGGACCCCTGGGCATTGCGGATCGAGCCGGCAGCAACGTCCAACCGGCCATTGGCGGCCAAGGAGCCGCCGGTGTTGTCGAACCCGTTCGATACGACCAGCTGCGAGGGGGCGGTGCCCGACAGGGCGATGTGGCCGCCCCGGTTGCTGAGGTCTTGTGCGTGCAGATCGATGCGGTGGGCCTGCAGCACCGCGCCTTCATGGGTGAGGGTGTCGACCTGGATGTCGGCTCCATGGGCCGCGGCGACGAGGCCGTGCGAACCGTCGATCGTCCTGGCGCGCAAGCTCAGCGTTCCATCGCCCGCATGCTCGATGCGACCGTGCACGTTCAGAAGGTGATCGGCCTGGAGCTGCAGGTTGCGGCTGGCCGCGGCGATGCGGCCCTCGCGGTTGTCGATGCCGCCGTCGAAGCGTAACGCCAGGTCGCTGCCGCCGACTTGAACCAGTTCGCCCCCAACGTTCGAGAGATGGCGGGCCTGGAGGTCCAGGCTTTCAGCACTGACCAGGGCTGCGTCCGTTCGCAGGTTCCGGCTTGCATTCAGGCTCAGTGGGCCTTCAGCGGCGAGGGTGGCCCCGGGGGCGTCGAGGTCGCCGTCGGTGGCATGGACTTGAATCTGGCGGGCTCCGATCCGGCCTTCCGCCAGGGAGACTTGCGCCGCGGCGACGCTCACCTGCCGGCCGGCCAGGGCCTGTCCCTGGAGCTGCGCGGCGTGGGTGGCCTGCACCGTGAGCTGGCCGGGGGCTGCCAGCCGACCCTGGGGATCCATCCCCGCCGCGAGGACGGATCCGGTTTGGGTCGTGACTTGCGCGCCGTCTGCGGTGGCCCGCAGCGCCAGCGTGCCGCCCGCGGCCATGGTGCCACCCGCTGTCTGCACGATGCCTGAGCGACCTTCGATCGACGCCTGTCCGTGGGCATAGAGGCTGCCGCTGTTGGAGACCGCCCCCGAGGTGTTGACCGCCACGTCGCCCTGGGCCTGCATGTGACCACGGTTGTCGAGCCAGCCATCGGCACGCACGACGAGGGACCCTGTGGTGGCCGCGATCACGCCGGCATTGCGCACCCCCAGGCCCGCCTCCGTGCCGACGAGAACGATCTTGCCGGCATACATGCCGCCCAGTTGGGCCACGTCCAGCGTGACGCCCGGCGCCGGGCCCGTGCCCTGGATCGGCGTGGAGGCCGCTGCATCTGCGTCCGAGGCGGACGCCTGCTGTGCGCCGGTGCTCACCGTGAGTTCACGCGCCCAGATGCCGGCATTGACCTGCACGGCGCGGGCCAGCAGCGCGGCGTGGTCCGCCTGGCTGGCGTCCAGGCCGGCGCCCTCGATACGGATCTGGCCCTGGGTGACGCGGAATCCGTCGAGCGCGCCGCCGCTGACGATGGGCGTGCCCGTGGTGAGCGTGACGCGGCTGGCGTTGAGGAAGCCGCCCCCATTGACCTGGATGCCCGCCGGGTTGGCGATGACCACCTCGGCCCGCTGGCCGGCCACCTCGATGGGGCCGCGCAAATGGCTCGGGTGGGCGCTGTTCACCTCGTTGAGGATGACGCGCGCCGAGCCGGTGGCCAGCCACGGGTTGCCCTGCACCCACCCACCGAGCTGGGTCTGCGTGTGGGTGCGGCTGTTGTTGAGGATGGCCCCCTGACGGTTCACGTCGAACTGCCGGTAGGTGTTGCGCGACACCCCCGCGGCGCTGGGGGTCTGGATGTTGACCAGGGGGGTGCCGTTGGGGGCCGTGAGCACGGTGGGGCGTTGTGGGCCGGGGGCGGTCGGGTCAGCCACGATCTGCGCGGGCACGGGCACCCACCACACCAGGCCCGCGAGCCACAGCGACGAGACGAGCGCTGAGGGGCATCCGACAGCCCTGGTGCTGCGAGGCCCTCGGGCACTTGGCGTGGTGCCGACGGCCTTGCCTTGGCTGACGGTGGTTTCCGCCACGGCCATCAGGAGGCCGCGGCAACGGTTGAAGACGATGCGATACAGGCGCTTGTTCATCGAGGATGTCCCTTGAGTTTCTTGTGTGCTGGCGGTCTGTTCGGCGACTCAGAAGCTCCAGTGCAGGTTGAAGCCCGCGGTGGTGTCGGCAGTCTCGAAACCCGCCGGTTTTTGCACGGGTCCGCCGGCGAAGACGTCATACCGCCAGCCCTGCCAGGCACCGCGCAGCCCCAGCACGGCGCCGGTCAGGCGGGTGCCAACCAGGCTGTCGGACGAAGGGCCGCCCACTTTGCCGTGGTCCAGCCCGAGGTAGGCTTCATGGGCACTGGCACCGAGTCCGAAAGCCAGCTCGTTGCGGACCAGCCACCCCCGTTCGGCGGTCAGCGAACGTTGCGCATCGAACCCCCGCACGCTGTGGCGCCCGCCGATGGAGAAGCGATCCTGCGGCACGAGCGGACTGCGGTTCCACTGCGCCCGCCAGGCACCGCCGTAGCGAAGGCGCTGGCGGCCCCAGGGGGCATCGAGAGTCCACGGCAGGGTCCAGGCCGCGTCGGCTTGGACGAGGCGAAAGCGTGAAGTGCCCTCGCCGAAGGCTTCCTCTGGTGCGCGCCGTGCACCGAAGGCGCCTGTGCCTCGTCGGTAAGTCAACTGTGCATCCACGGTGGCGTGCCCCACAAAGGCGCGGTGCTGGACCGCGGTCTCCCAGCCGCCCGTCTGGCGACGTTGGACTTCCACCTCGGTGTCGTCGATGTAGTTGCGTGAGCTGCGCGCCAGGGCCGTGGCCGAGAGGCTGGTCTTGCGCCAGGCATCCCGGTGCACGAGCCGTGACAGCTTCAGTTCCATGTTGCGGCTGCTGCCGCTGTAGACATAGGTCTGGGTGGCACCAGCCACCGCCTGGTGGTAGTCGTAGCGGCTGGACGTGGCTGACAGCAGCCAGTAACCATAGGGTACGGAGTAGTGCACCGTGTGCCCTCGGCTGCCGCGCCGGCCCGGGTCACCACCGCCCAGATCCTGGTTGAGGCTCAGGTAGAAGAGGTCGTTGAGGGTCCACCAATGGTCGTACGACAGGGTCAGTGCCCCCTGGTACTTCCCGGTGGCTTTCGAACCGCCGTCGTCCAGGGACAGGGCAAGCCGCCAGGGAAAGGACTGTGTCCAGCGCACCACGAGATCGCTGTCGCCGGGGAGTTCACCAGGCGCGATCTGGATGTCGGCCTCGGCCGTGGGCACGCGCTTGAGGTTCTCCAGTCCCTGTTCGATGTCACGCAGGTTCAGCCACTGGCCCGGCCGCACGGGCAGGGCGTTGAGCAGCGTGGCGCGGGGGTCGCTGTCCTTGTCGAGGACCACGCGGCGCACGCGCCCTGGGATCACGGTAAGAGTAAGGGTGCCCGTCTTGAGGTCTTGGGGCTCCACGAGCACACGGGTGGTGATGTAGCCGCGCTCGATCAGGGCATTCTGGGCTTCGCGCTGCGCGGCTTCGATCCGCAGGGCCCCCAGGCACTCAGGCGCCGGACCTGCCGGGCCGTCGGGACGGGCGAGTCGTCGACGCAACGCCTGCACGGCAAACTCGAAGTGCCCGGTGTCATCGCCACGCCATGCGACTCGGGTGATGGGAAAGCAGGGCAGGTCCTGTCCTGCATCGATACCTGCCTGCGCCGAATCCGAGGGGCGTGGCAGCCGCACGTCCGGGTGGCGCTCCAACTGCTCGCGCAGGGCGCGCTCGCGCTCCCGCTGGCGCAGCAGCTCCTGGTCGGCCAAGGGCGTGGGCGTCTGGGCGAGGGAGGGGCTGGGGATTGCGGCCAACGCAGCGATCGCCGCCCCAAAGAGCAGCGCTCCCTGGAATCTTGTGGTCTGCATGCCTACCTGTGATGGGTCTTCATCATCGACAGGCAGGTGTGCGCACACCGGACATGACCAGCGCAAGCCGGCAGTTTCGGCAACCCCGCTGTCGTGGCCACCTGCGACGATGGCCTGAGACCGGAGGCTTTGCGTCCCCGGTTTTCACCGGGTTTGCCTTGTCGAACCTGGCGTTTCGCTGAGCGAAACCTTCCAGGCGGCGCGAGACTATCAATCTCGGTTTTTCTACGACACCCCCCTGTATGGGGGGGTGTGGGGTTATGGGCGGGAAGGTGCCAAATTTGTCACACCTGAGGCCACATGACCCGAGGGCACATGGGGTGCGGCGTTCTCGACGTGGCGCATCTGGTCGTCGAAGAAGAAGTCGGGCTCGAACTCGCGCAGGAAGGGGCCCTTGGGCAAGCCGCCGAGGAACATGGCCTCGTCGACTTCGATATTCCAGTCCATCAGGGTGCGGATCGCCCGCTCGTGGGCGGGCGCGCTGCGGGCCGTGACCAAGGCGGTGCGGATGCGCATGGCCGGGGTGCCCTCGCGCTGCAGGCGGTGCAGGGCCTCGAGCAGCGGCTTGAAAGGTCCGGCCGGCAGCGGCGTCGTGGAGCGTTGGCTTTCGTGGGCCTGGAAGGCGTCGAGGCCGTCGCTTTGGTAGACCTGCTCGGCTTCGTCGGAAAACAGCACGGCATCGCCGTCGAAGGCGATGCGCACCTCGCTCGGGTGTGCATCCGAGGCGCGGGCCGACAGTGGGTAGACCCGTGCGGCCGGGAAGCCGGCATCGAGGGCGGCACGCACGTCGGCCTCGTTGGCCGAGAGGAACAGATGGGCGTTGAGCGGCCGCAGGTAGCGGTAGGGCGACTGGCCGCGCGTGAACACGCCGCGCTGGATCGGCAAGCCGTAATGCTGGGCCGAGCGGAACACACGCATGCCCGAAACCGGGTCGTTGCGCGAGAGGATCACCACCTCCACGCGCGGGGGCGTCCCAGGCCCGCCGCGGTTGAAGGCCAGCAGCTTGTTCACCAGCGAGAAGGCCACACCGGGGCGTGCCGGCACGTCCAGGCGCTGCAGTTGCAGTTGCATGTAGCTGCGGTCGTCCTGGGCTTCGAACAGCCGGTTTTCCTCCTCGAAGTCGAACAGGGCCCGCGACGAAATGGCCACGACGAGCTGGCCGTCCAGGGTGCTGGGCATGGGGTGGTCCAAAGCTAGCGAGCGGTGTCGGTCGGGGCGCTGTGGTCCGCAGCCGCCAGGGTCTGCCGGTCGAGCTTGTCCTCGATCTCGCCCAGGGCGGCGGCCAGGCTGTTGCCGCTGTCGGTCACGGCCTGGCGCAAGCCTTCGTCCAGACGGCGCGTCTGTGCGACGACTTCGCCCGACACGGTGGAGACGTCCTGGCGCAGCATGGACAGCTCCTGCTTGAGCCACTGGCGCAACTCGGTGTAGCGCGAGGCCTCCGCCTTCTCGGCCAGTTCGCGTTGCTCACGTGCCTCGTGCACGAGGCGTCGCAGGTCCGTCAGGCGCTGGGCCTGCATGACCGCGATGTAGGTGAGGAAGACCACCGTCTCCAGTGCCAACAGGCCCAGCAGCACCAGGCCCAATGGGGCCTGGGTCTGTGCCACCAGGAGATAGATCTCCGTGGGCGCGACGATGGCGGGCCAGTTCAGCGCGGCGAACAGCGCGATCAGCGCCAGCACCAGGCCAAGCAGGACGGTGCGCAGGGACATGGACTTCCTCCGAGAAGACGGGACACCGCCCTCAGGCGGCTCCCCGGGGCGACATCATGGCATGCTCGGGTCGAAGTTTGCATCTGTGCATGTTCGGAGATGCATTTCATCGCCCGCAGGGTGGAGCGGCATGTCACGAGATGTAAGACCTGTCGGTCGATGCCGACAGGCGGGGCCAATGGCAGCCGACAGGCGGGTGCCGAGGGGCGGCCTAGAGTTCCTTCACGGCCTTCGGCATCGGGTCGAAGGCGTCCCCAACGAGATTCAACCGGAAGGAGCACACCATGTACACGAGCCAACTGCTTCGCATCACCGCCTTGTCGGTCGCGCTGGGCGTGAGCATCGCCGCAGCCGGCTGCTCGGCCACCCCCACCCGGGCCAGCGCCGGCGAGGTGATCGACGACACCTGGATCACCACCAAGGTGAAAGCTGCCTTCGTCGAGGACAAGACGGTCAGCGCCCTGAACATCCAGGTCGAGACCTTCCGCGGCACGGTGCAGCTCAGCGGCTTTGCCAACAGCGCGGCGGAGATCCAGCGTGCCGGCGAGATCGCTCGCAGCATCCGCGGCGTGAAGGACGTGAAAAACGACATCCGGCTCAAGCCGTCGGTGAGCTGAGACCGCAGGTCCCTACGATGCTGTACTACGCTGCCGTCTTCTTCGTCATCGCCTTGGTGGCGGCCGTCCTCGGCTTCGGTGGCATCGCCGCCGGAGCCGCGGGCATCGCGAAGATCCTCTTCTTCGTCTTCCTCGTCGGCTTCATCGTTTCGCTGGTGGTGGGGCTGCTGAAGCGCTAGCCTTCACTGGTCGAGCTTGCCGCACTCCCAGAAGATGCGAGCGCGGCAGGTGCGGCAGATTTGCGGGTCCAGGGTCTGGAAGATCCGGGCGATGGCCGTGCGCTTGTCGGGGTGGATGTGGTCGGGCCCGAGGGCATCAAGGAAGCCGGTGCGTTCCCACATCTCCAGCACCTGGGGGCGCGGCCGGTGAAAGTGCAGGTCGCCGCCCATCGCGCGCCGTGCGGCCAGCTCGGCCTGCCACAGCTCGGCGCCGGCCAGGTCGATGAAGTTCATGCTCTTGGCCATCACCAGCAGGTGCTTGGGTGCATGCGGCGCCGTGCGCAGGGTGTGAAGCCGGTCGGCCACATGCGGGGTGGCGCCGAAGTAGATCGAGCCCTCCATGCGCAGCAGCTTGAGTTGCGGACATTCGGGCAGCGCGCCTTCGGGATGTCCGTCGATCACCTCGAAATGCCGCCCTTCGTCCATCGAGGTGAAGCCCATCGTGCGCATCGCAGGCCGTGCCGTACGGTGCAGGTAGCTCATCAGCGAGGCGATGGTGCCCAGCAGGATGGCCACCTCCAGGCGGATGCTGACGGTGGCCGCCAGCGTGAGCGCGGCAATGCCGAATTCGGTGCGGTTGAGCAGGTACAGGCGCCGCCAGCGCGGCAGGTCGAGCAGCGTCCAGGCCACCAGCAGCAGCAACCCGGCGATGGCCGCCATCGGGATCAGCGCCAGCAGCGGCGCCGTGAAGGCCACCAGCCCCATCAGCAGCACGGCCGAAAACACAGCGGCCAGCGGGGTGCGCGCACCGGCCTCCAGGTTGGGCATGGAGCGGTTGAGCGAGCCGCAGCTCACGTAGGACGAAAAGAAGCCACCGATGAGGTTGGACAGGCCCTGGCCGAGGAACTCGCGGTTGGCATCGATGCGCTGGCCCGAGCGCTGGGCCACGGCCTTGGCAATCGAGATCGACTGTCCCAGGGCCACGATGGTCAGTGCGGCGGCCAGGCCCAGCAGCTCGGGCAGCTTGGACCCGTCCACCGTCGGCACCGTGAAGGGCGGCCAAGGAGAAGGGATGGCCCCCACCACCGCCACCGGTTCCCAACCCAAGGGCGCGCCCTGCTGGTTCAACGCCGTGGCCAGCAGCGTGCCGGCGGCCAGGCCCGCCAGCATGTGGGGCCAGCGCGGATTGAGACGGCGCAGCACCGCGGCGGTGAGCAGCGTGGCTGCGCCCACGGCCAAAGCGGTGAACTGCACGTCGCCTGCATGGTGCGCGAGGTGGGCCAGCCCGGCACCGGCACCCTGGCCCTGCAGCGCAGGCAGGCCCAACAGGTCGCGCAGCGCGTACAGCGCAATCAGCAGCGCCGCGCCGCTGGTGAACCCCATCAGCGCCGAAGGCGAGATGAAGTTGGCGATCGAGCCCAGGCGCAGGGCACCGACCAGCGTCTGCATCACGCCCACGAGCACCGTCACGGCCAGCGCGAGCTGGATGTAGGCGGGGCTGCCCGCGGCTGCCAGCGGGGCCAGCATGGCGTACAAGGCCAGGGAGTTCGCATTGGTGGGGCCGGACATCACATGCCGGCTCGAGCCCGCCAGCGCGGCCACGATGCAAGGCACGATGGCCGTGTACAGGCCGTACTGCGGCGGCAGGCCGGCCAGGGTGGCAAACGCGATACCCTGAGGCAGCACGAGGATGGCCCCGAGCAGGCCGGCCAGGGCATCGCAGCGCAAGGTGGCGGGGTTCACCTCGTGGACCCAGTCGCCCAGCAGGCGGGCCAGTCGGGGCAGGGTTCGGGCAGACAGGGGCGGAACAGGCAGGCTCATGCGAGACACCGGGCGGCAGCCCCGATCATAGGCGTTGCATGTGCGCCGCACCCTCCCCGTTGGGATGCCTGGAGCGGGCCGTTCTACTAGGGCGCGGCCCGTCGCCGGCCGCTTGGCGTTGCTGCTTGCAGCCTGCGGTGGCGGAGGCGGCGACCCGGGGGTCTCGCCCTTTCCTTCGGGTAGCGGCGGTGGAGGCGATGACAGCGGCCTCCAACCCTCGTCGAATTGCGCCGGCCAGCATGTCAGCCGCAATGCCAGCGGCGCGCTCGACCAAGACTGGGTGGCCTCGACGTGCACGGCCGACCGGCATCTCCACTGGGTGCGGTCCAGCGTGCACGAGAAGCACCTGTTCTACCGCGAGGTGCCCAACATCAACCCCAACCTCTACACCGGCACGCCGCAGGACTTGTTCTACGAGCCAAGCTGCTGACGCCCTGAGGTTTTGACCCGCGGCGTGACAAGCTTCGCTTGGCAGGCCGGCGATGTCCCGCTAAGGTAGTGGCCGCGCCGGCCGCCGCTGCGCTGTGCAGGGGGCCGTCATGAAACGTCGCTGCGCCTTTCGTGCAGACCATGTGGAGAGTGTGTTTCCTCAGCGGCAGCCCGCGCCGCCTGTCCACGGCCGACAAGGGGCCTTGGCACCCCGATGAGCAGCGTGTGCGCCAGTGGGCGCAATGGTTCGGCCAGCAGGGCTACCGTGTGGCCGTGCAACACAGCAACGGGGACCTCTACGAAGGCGACCGCCACATCGGCAACGTGGCAGGGGGGCGCTTCAGGGGCTGAGCCTCAGGCGCGGCGCCCCCCGGTGCAACGCCGGAGTCCCCCCAGGTCGCGGCGGCTGTCCACGGCCTCGAACCCGGCCTGGCGCAGCAGGGCCTGCACGGCGTCGGCCTGGTCGTGGCCATGCTCGAGCAGTAGCCAGGCGCCGGGGCGCAGATGCGGGGCGGCGCCCGCGATGATCGTGCGGATGGCATCGAGCCCGTCAGGCCCGGAGGTCAGCGCCAGCAGCGGCTCATGCCTGAGGTCGGCCAGATGCGGGTCGCCCTCGGCGATGTAGGGCGGGTTGCTGACGACGAGATCGAAAGGGGCTTCGCCGGCCGGCAGGGCCTGCCACCACGAACCCTGCAGGCCGCGCAGCGCCAGGCCCAGCCGTGTCGCATTCGACAGCGCGACCTGCAGCGCCTGCGGGCTGAGGTCCACCACCGTGACGTCAGCATCGGGCCGGGCCTGCGCCAGCGCCAGGGCGATCGCTCCGCTGCCGGTGCCCAGGTCGAGCACCCGTGGGGCGGACCAGTCCTTCAGGACTTCCAGCGCCCACTCCACCAGCACCTCGGTGTCGGGCCGCGGCACCAGCACCTCGGGGCCTATCTGCAGCATCAGTCCATGGAATTCCTTGCGCCCGAGCAGGTAGGCCACCGGTTCGCCTGCCCGGCGCCGCTGCAGCAAGGCCCGAAAGCGCTGCTGCTGCGGTTCATCCAGCAGATCGGTGTCGTGGGCCCGCAGCCAGGCGCGTGCCTCACGCTCACCCAGCCCCAGTACCTCGGCCAGCAGCAGTTGTGCATCGAGCCGGTCCACCCCCAGCGCCGCAGCGTCCTGCAGGGCCTGCGCCACCGTGGTCATTCGATGCCCAGCTCTTGCAGCAGCTCGGCGGCCTGCTCGGCCTGCCGGGCACTGCGCAGCGCCTCGATCACGTCGTCGAGCTCGCCCTCCATCACCGCGCCCAGCTTGTACAGCGTGAGGTTGATGCGGTGGTCGGTCAGCCGGCCCTGCGGGAAGTTGTAGGTGCGGATGCGGTCGCTGCGGTCGCCGCTGCCGATCAGGCTCTTGCGGGTGGCCGCTTCCTTCGCGGCGCGCTCGGCCCGGTCTTTCTCACGCAGCCGCGCGGCCAGCACCGCCAGGGCCTTGGCCTTGTTGCGGTGCTGGGAGCGGTCGTCCTGGCATTCGGCCACCAGGCCCGTGGGCAGGTGGGTGATGCGGATGGCCGAGTCGGTCTTGTTCACGTGCTGCCCGCCGGCGCCGCTGGCGCGGAAGGTGTCGATGCGCAGCTCGGCCGGGTTGAGCTGGATCTCCTCGGCCTCGTCCGCCTCGGGCATCACGGCCACCGTGCAGGCGCTGGTGTGGATGCGGCCTTGCGTTTCGGTGGCCGGCACACGCTGCACGCGGTGGCCGCCCGACTCGAAGCGCAGGTGGCCATACACCTCCTCGCCCTCGATACGCACGACCACTTCCTTGTAGCCGCCCAGGTCGGACTCGCTGGCCGAGAGGATCTCGCTGCGCCAGCCCCGGCGCTCGGCGTAGCGCAGGTACATGCGCAGCAGGTCGGCCGCGAAGAGTGCCGACTCGTCGCCGCCGGTGCCGGCGCGGATCTCCAGGAAGGCCGGCCGGGCATCGTCGGGGTCACGGGGCAGCAAGGCGCGCTGCAGCTCGGCCTCCAGGCGCGCCAGGTCGGCCTCGGCCTGGGCGGCTTCCTCGGCGGCCATCTCGGCCAGCTCCGGGTCGGCCAGCATCTCGCGGGCAGCGGCGAGGTCCCGCTCGCGCTGCAGGTAGCGGCGGTAGCGCTCGGCCAGCGCCGACACCTCGCTGTGCTCGCGCGTCAGGTCGCGAAAGCGGGTGATGTCGGCCACCACGTCCGGTGCGGCCAGCACGGCATCCAGCTCCTGCAGGCGTTGCAGGGTGCGGTCGAGTTGCTGGCGCAGGGCGTCTTTCATCAATCGATCAGGGAGCGGGCAGGAAGAAGGGGGCGGGCCGCGGCGGCCCGGGCGCAGGCCCGGTGGACTAGCGCTTGCCTTGGCGGCTGGGGTCGGTGGCGGCGCTGCGCAGGAACAGGCGCGAGACCGTCTCGGCCAGGTGCTGGCGGTGCCTGGGATCGGCACTGTGCAGCTCGGCCAGGGTTCCGTGCAGCATCTTGTTGGCGATGCCTCGCGACAGCGCCTCCAGCACGGCCTCGACGTCTTCACCGCGGGCCAGGGCCTTGCGCGCCCGGGCGATCTCGATGCGCCGCCACTCGTCGGTCTGGGCGTTCAAGGCCTGGATCAGCGGCACGCTGGCGCGCTGGTCCAGCCAGTGCACGAAGCTTTGCACGCCGGTCTCGATGATGGCCTCGGCCTGCGCCACGGCCGCCTGGCGCTTCTCGCCGGCCGTCTGCACCACGGCGCTCAGGTCGTCCACGGTGTAGAGGTACACGTCGTCGAGCTGGGCCACTTCGGGCTCGATGTCGCGCGGCACGGCCAGGTCGACCATGAACATCGGGCGATGACGGCGGGCTTTCAGCGCACGTTCGACCGCTCCCAGGCCGATGATCGGCAAGGAGCTGGCGGTGCACGACACCACCACGTCGAACTCGGCCAGGCGGCTGGGCAGCTCGGCCATGCGAATGGCCTCGGCGCCGAAGTGGGCGGCGAGCTTCTCGCCGCGCTCGAGCGTGCGGTTGGCCACGGCCATGGCCTTGGGCGACTTTGCGGCGAAGTGGGTGGCCGCCAGCTCGATCATCTCGCCGGCGCCTACGAAGAGCACCTTGACCTCGCTCAGATCCTCGAAGAGCTGGCCGGCCAGACGCACGGCTGCAGCAGCCATGCTGATCGAATGCGCGCCGATCTCGGTGGAGGTGCGCACTTCCTTGGCCACGGCGAAGGAACGCTGGAAGAGCTGGTGCAGCGTCGTCCCCAGGGTGCCGGCCATATCGGCCTGCCGCACGGCCTGCTTCATCTGGCCCAGGATCTGGGGTTCGCCCAGCACCATGGAGTCCAGCCCGCTGGCCACGCGGAAGGCATGGCGCGCCGCGTGGCCGCCTTCGAGCACATAGGTGTGATGCTGAAGCTGGCTGGCGCTCACGCCGCCCAGTTGGGCGAACCATTCCAGCGTGGGCGCCACCAGCTCGGGCGAGGCGGCACAGTAGAGCTCGGTGCGGTTGCAGGTGGAGACGAGGGCCGCTTCCCGGGTGTGCTGCAAGCGCTCGCGCAACTGGCGCAGCAGCGGGGGGAGCTGCTCGGGCGTGAACGCGAAGCGCCCGCGCAGGTCCAGCGGTGCGCTCGTGTGGTTCAGGCCCAGGGCAATGACGCTCATGGGGCCGATTATAAAATTCGGCGCTTTGGGCCGCAGCCGGCCGGCCGCCGGGTCTTCTTGACGCACGTCAATCGTCTCCTATGGGTTTCCTCGACGCCCTGTGGCACCTGCTCAACTTCTTCGCCCCGGCCCTGGGTCTGGCGGCGACGGCCACGGTGCTGAGCAAGCTGCTGTGGTGGCGCCGGCTGCGCGGCGTGGCCTGGACTCGCCTGCTGGGCTGGAGTGCGGCAGCGGCCACCGCCGCCTTGCTGGGGGGGCTCGTCGTGGGGGGGGCCGACGGCCGTGTGGCCACCTATGCCGCCATGGTGCTCGCCACGGCCCTGGCCCTGGCCTGGGCTGGCTTTGGTGGGCGCACGCATGGCTGAGCTCGAACTACTCTGGCTCGGGCTCTTCCTGGGGGTGGCCGCCATGGCCCTGGCCTACGCCACCGGCGAGGCGCTGATGCGCGGTGACGCCGTCAATGCCTGGTACGCGCTGCATGTGGTGATGATGGTGCTGTACCAGCTCGCGCAACTGGGTTATGCCAAGCCCGTTATGGGCGCCCAGGATCCGGCGATGGCGCAGGCGGCGCTGCTGGTGTCGGGCACCTTGCTGGCCGCCGTGAGCCTGCTGTTCGCCCGGCGGGTGCTGCCGCGGGCCCTGGGCAACCGGCGGGCCGACCGCTGGGCGGTCGTGGTCGCGGCCTTTGGCGTGGCACTCACCGCGGGCTACGTGGTCTGGCCCGAGCTGGCCCGCGAGCCTTCGGTCGCGCTGGCCCAGCGGGCCTACTACCTGCTGGCGCTGCTGTCGGTGGTGTTCCTGCTGTGGGCCTTGCGCGGCGTGCGGCTGCCCTATATCGGCTGGTATGCGGCGGCCTTCCTGGCGGCAGCCGCGGGAGTGGCACTGGAGTCCGCGACCGAGCGGGGTTGGCTGCCGGCGGGGGGCTGGTGGGACCGCTACGGCATGCTCGCCGGCGCGGGGCTGGAGATCCTGATCCTCACCTATGCGTTGAACTTCAGCGCCCGCGACCTGTTGCGCGACCCTGGCGAGCGCCGCGACGGCGCCCGCCTGGACCGCTGGACCGGCCTGCTGCATGGCGGCGAACTGCCGGGCCTGCTGATGTCGCTGGCGGTGCGTTCGCTGCGCATGAACACCTATGGCGCCGTGGTGATGCTGCGCCTGGCCAACCTGGAGGACCTGCAGCGCGCCCACGGGGCCCAGGTGACCGAGGCGGCGATGAGAGCCTGTGCCCGCGTGCTGCGCGAGGTGTGCAGCCCGGCCGACATTCCACTGCGCCTGGACGATGCGCGCTTCGTCGTCGTGCTGGAGCAGGTGCAAAGCCGCACCGAGGCCCAGGCCCTGGCCCAGCGCATCCTGGAGCTGGGCCTGCAGCACCATCCTGAATTGCCGCCGCTGGAGCGGTTGCACCTGCATGCGGCCATTGCCTGCATCCCGCAGGACCTCAAGGGCCGCCCTCAGACCCTGATCGACCGGCTGGACCAGGCCGTCGGGCAGATCCGCCGCGGCAGCGGGGCGCTGATCCGCAGCCTCTGATCCTGGGGGCCGCCTCAGCAGGCCGTCGCGGCTTCCTTCACCACCACCTCGCCGCGCAGCGAGTGCGGCAGGGCAGACGTGATCCGCACGTCGATCATCTGGCCCACCAGCCGGGCCGCGTTCGGGCCGCCGGGGAAGTTGACGATGCGGTTGCACTCGGTGCGGCCCATGAGTTCGCTGGGATCCTTCTTCGACGGGCCTTCCACCAGGATGCGCTGCACCGTGCCCACGCGGCTGTCGCTGATGCGACGCACATTGGCTTCGAGCGTGGCTTGCAGGTGCTGCAGCCGCCTGAGCTTCACCTCCTGCGGTGTGTCGTCGTGCAGGGTGGCCGCCGGCGTGCCGGGACGGGGGCTGAAGACGAAGCTGAAGCTCGCATCGAAGCCCACGTCCTCGATGAGCTTCATCAGCTTGGCGAAGTCATCCTCGGTCTCGCCGGGGAAACCCACGATGAAGTCGCTCGACAGGCTGATGCCGGGCCGCACGGCGCGCAGCTTGCGGACGGTGCTCTTGTACTCCAGCGCGGTATAGCCCCGTTTCATCGCCGAGAGGATGCGGTCGGAGCCGTGCTGCACCGGCAGGTGCAGGTGGTTCACGAGCTGAGGCAGCTTGGCGTACGCATCGATGAGGCGCTGCGTGAACTCGTTGGGGTGGCTCGTGGTGTAGCGGATGCGTTCGATCCCCGGGATCTCGGCCACGTACTCCAGCAGCAGCGCAAAGTCCGCGATCTCGGCGGTGTCGCCCATCTTGCCGCGGTAGGCGTTGACGTTCTGCCCCAGCAGCGTCACTTCCTTGACCCCCTGGTCGGCCAGACCGGCCACCTCCACCAGCACGTCCTCGAAGGGGCGCGAGACCTCCTCGCCGCGGGTGTAAGGCACCACGCAGTAGCTGCAGTACTTCGAACAGCCTTCCATGATGGAGACGAAGGCCGAGGCGCCCTCCACGCGGGCGGGCGGCAGGTGGTCGAACTTCTCGATCTCGGGGAAACTGATGTCCACCTGCGGGCGGTTCTGCGATTCACGGCGCGCCAGCATCTCCGGCAGGCGGTGCAGGGTCTGCGGGCCGAAGACCACGTCCACATACGGGGCGCGCTCGATGATGGCCGCACCCTCCTGGCTGGCCACGCAGCCGCCCACGCCAATCTTCACGCCCTTTTTCTTCAGGTGCTTGACGCGCCCGAGGTCGGAGAACACCTTCTCCTGCGCCTTCTCGCGCACCGAGCAGGTGTTGAAGAGGATGAGGTCGGCCTGCTCGGGGTCATCGGTGGGCACATAGCCTTGCGCCGCGCCCAGCACGTCGGCCATCTTGGCCGAGTCGTATTCGTTCATCTGGCAGCCGAAGGTCTTGATGTAAACCTTCTTGGGGGTCGCGGAACTGCTCATGGCCCCTCCTTTCAGCGCTGGGTCCAGGTCTGCGAGATCGGCTCGAAGTGCCAGGTCCGGGCCTCCTCGGGTGTGCGCGGCCAGGGCTTCTTCAGCTCGTCTTCGCGCAGGATCCAGACGTCCTTCACGAAGCCTTGGTGGTCCAACGTGTAATGCACGACGGCCTTGGTGCCGATCAGGGCGCCCGACAGCAGCAACAGGTTGTTGGTGCCGCGGATGCGCGAGGCCGGCACCATACGAGCCGGCTGGCCGTTGAGCAGGACCTCGGGAGGCTGCCCGAAGACCATCTCGCCGCGCAAGGCCGTGGCAGGGAACTGGCGCGCCACGACGGCCTGGGCCTGGGCGACGAGGGTGGCGGCCGACAGGGTCAGGCCGATCAGCACACAGCGAAACATGGTGTAGATCCAGGGGCTGCGGTGGTTGACGGAATTGCGGCCAAGAAGTATGCGTCCTGCGCCGCCGAAACGAAAACGGCCCCAGTGGCGAAGACTGGGGCCGGGACTCTGGTGGCGCTTCAGGGACTCGAACCCCGGACCTGCGGATTATGATTCCGTCGCTCTAACCGACTGAGCTAAAGCGCCTAGAGCCCGCCATTATAGACAGCTCCTGAACCGATTGCCAAGGGTTGGCGGACGCTGTCGCCCCATTATTTAACGCAAAAAGTAATAAGTAACGGACTATATATTCGTTCTCTTTCTGATGGCGCCTCGATAGCATCGTCTCCCTGCAGTGTTTTGAGACGGATCGCAGTCATGCACACAGTCTGGATGGTTGGCTCGGGGCTTGCATGCCCGCAGGAGTTGGCATGAGCATCGAGGTGCGCAACCTCTACAAGGCCTTCGGCAAGACGGTGGTGTGCGACCACCTGAACCTGGACATCCCCTCGGGCGAGCTGGTGGCCCTGCTCGGCCCCTCGGGATCGGGCAAGACCAGCCTGTTGCGCATCATTGCCGGGCTGGAGCGGCCCGATGCGGGCACGGTGCATTTCCATGGCGAGGACGCCACCGAGGCCGATGTGCGCGAGCGCAACGTGGGCTTTGTGTTCCAGCACTATGCCCTGTTCAACCACATGACGATCTTCGAGAACGTGGCCTTCGGCTTGCGTGTGCGCCCGCGGGCCACGCGGCCCAGCGAGGAGCAGATCCGCAAGAAGGTGACGCAGCTGCTGGAGCTGGTCCAGCTTGACTGGATCGCCGACCGCTATCCCCACCAGTTGTCGGGCGGGCAGCGCCAGCGCATCGCCCTGGCGCGTGCGCTCGCGGTGGAACCCAAGGTGCTGCTGCTCGACGAGCCCTTCGGTGCGCTGGACGCCAAGGTGCGCAAGGAACTGCGCCGCTGGCTGCGCCGGCTGCACGACGAGGTCCACCTGACCAGTGTCTTCGTCACGCACGATCAGGATGAGGCCATGGAGGTGGCCGACCGCATCGTGGTGATGAACCACGGTCGCATCGAGCAGCAGGGCACGCCCGACGAGGTCTATGACCACCCGGCCACACCCTTCGTGCTGCAGTTTCTGGGCGACGTGAACCTCTTCCATGGCCGTTTTGGCCATGCGCCGGGCGGGGCCACCGCGGGTGACGAGGTGAGCTATGTGCGTCCCCACGAACTCGATATCGTGGGCCAGCCCGAGGAGGGCACCTTGCCGGTGACGCTGTCGCAGACGCTGACCGTGGGCCCCAACACCCGCATCGAGTTCAAGCGGCTGGACGACGGCTGTTATGTCGACGTCGAGATGCCGCGGGCCCGGTTCGCGGCGCTGCGCGAGCAGCTCGGCCTGGCCCCCGGCAGCACCGCCTACCTGAAGCCGCGCCGTGTGACGCGCTTTCAGGCCGAAGCCGCCTGATCTTCCCTGTTCCAGGAATCCCAAGGATCGTCATCATGTTCAAGCAGTTCTTGCGCGCCGGCCTCGTGGCTGCCGCCTTCGCCGCCGCCCCGGGTGCCTGGGCCCAGTCCAGCCCCACCCTTCTGAATGCGTCGTACGACATCGCCCGCGAACTGTTCGCGGCGATCAACCCCAAGTTCGTCGAGCACTGGAAGAAGAAGACCGGCCAAGACGTGAGGATCGACCAGTCGCATGCCGGCACTTCGCGCCAGGCCCAGGACATCATCCAGGGCAAGAAGGTCGACACCGTCACCTTCAACCAGGCCACCGACATCGAGATCCTGGCCAAGCGCGGCCTGGTCTCGGCCGACTGGACGAAAAAGTTCCCGAACAACGCCTCGCCCTACTACAGCACCATCGCCTTCCTGGTGCGCAAGGGCAATCCCAAGAACATCAAGTCCTGGGACGACCTGGTGCGCGAGGACGTGAAGCTCATCTTCCCCAACCCCAAGACCTCCGGCAACGCGCGCTACACCTACCTGGGAGCCTGGCTCTACGCGAACGAGAAGTTCAAGGGCAATGAGGCGCAGGTGCGCGACTTCGTCGCCCGACTGCTGGCCAACGTGCAGAACTTCCCCACCGGCGGCCGCGGCGCCACGGTGGCCTTCGCTCAGAACAACCAGGGCGACGTGCTGCTGACCTTCGAGTCCGAGGTGATCAACATCGCCCGCGGCGACGAATTCAAGGCCCTGGGCCTGGAGGTGGTGGTGCCGCCGGTGTCGGTGCTGGCCGAGTTCCCGGTCGCCGTGGTCGACAAGGTGGTCGACGAGAAGGGCACCCGCGCCCTGGCCACCGAATACCTGAACTTCCAGTACACCCGCGAGATCCAGTTGCTGCTGACCTCGTTCAACTACCGCGTGCACGAGCCCACGGTGGTCAAGGCCACGGCCGACAAGTTTCCGCCGATCCGCCTGATCGACCCCGTCAAGGTGCTGGGCCCGTGGGACAGGATCAGCGAGACCCACTTCGCCTCGGGCGCCATCCTGGACCAGTTGCTCGCCCGCCGTCGCTGATCCCGTCGCTGTTCTGCCGACCCGAGCGGGCCCGTGCCGGGCCCGCCTTGCCATGGCCGTCACCGCTTCCCGTTCGCTGCTGTTGATCCGACCCGCCGTGCTGCCGGGCTTCGGACCGAGCCTGGGCATCAGCAGCTTTTTCATCACGCTGGTCATCCTCTTTCCGGTCTCGGCGCTGCTGGCCTACTCGGCCGAGCTGAGCCTGGTGCAGTACTGGCAGGCCGTCACCGATCCGCGCGTGCTGGCCAGCTACCGCGTCACCCTCGGTGCCGCGCTGTACGCCACGGCGGCCTCGGTGCTGATCGGACTGCTGCTGGCCTGGGTGACGGTGCGCTACGACTTTCCCGGCCGCCGCCTGCTCGACACCCTGATCGACCTGCCCTTTGCCCTGCCCACCGCGGTGGCGGGCTTGACGCTGGCGGTGCTGCTGGCTCCCACCGGCTGGGTGGGCCAGTGGTTCGAGCTGGCGGGCCTGAAGATCGCCTATGCCTATCCCGGCATCGTGGTCGCGATGACCTTCACCAGCCTGCCCTTCGTGGTGCGCACCATCCAGCCCGTGCTGCAGGATTTCGGCACCGAGGTGGAGGAGGCCGCCCGCACGCTGGGGGCTTCGCGCGCGCAGATCTTCTGGCGCGTGATCCTGCCCACGCTGATCCCCGCCGTGGTCACCGGAGGCGCCCAGTCCTTCATCCGCAGCCTCGGTGAGTTCGGCGCGGTGGTGATGATCGCCGGCAACATTCCCTTCCAGACCGAGGTCAGCTCGCTGATGATCTTCGTGCGCCTGCAGGAATACGAGTACCCGGCGGCCGCGGCGATCGCCACGGTGATCCTGCTGACCTCGCTGCTGCTGATGTTCGGCCTGTACGTGCTGCAGGGCCGCGTGCTGCGTTGGCAGAGGAGCGCCGGATGAAGCGACCGCAACACGGACATCAATGGGCGCTCATCGGCCTGGGTGTGGGGGTGGCGGCGCTGCTGCTCGTGCTGCCGCTGGTGCTGATCTTCACCCAGGCGCTCAGCGGCGGCTGGTCGCTGCTGGCGGCCAACCTGTCCGAAGGCTACATGCGCCATGCCCTGGGCCTGACCCTGCTGGTGGCCGTGCTCACCGTGCCCGTCAACCTGGTCTTCGGCATCGCCCTGGCCTGGTGCGTCACGCAATACGAATTCCGCGGGCGGCGGCTGCTCACCACGCTGATCGACATTCCCTTTGCCACCTCGCCGGTGGTGGCCGGCATGTGCTATCTGGTGGTCTACGGCATGGAGGGGCTGCTCGGCCAGTGGCTGGCCTCGCACGACATCCAGATCATCTTTGCCTGGCCGGGCATCGTGCTGGTCACGATCTTCATCACCTCGCCCTACGTGGCGCGCATCCTCATCCCGCTGATGCAGACGCACGGCAACGACGAGGAGCATGTGGCGCTCACGCTGGGGGCCAGTGGCTGGCAGATCTTCTGGCGCGTGACCCTGCCCAAGATCAAGTGGGCCCTGCTCAACGGGGTGGTCACGACCAACGCGCGTGCCGTGGGCGAGTTCGGCTCGGTGGCGGTGGTCTCGGGCACGATCATGAACCAGACGCTGACGCTGCCCCTGCTGGTCGAGCAGCTCAACAATGACTACAAGGTGGCTGCCGCCTTCACGGCGGCAGCCCTGCTGGCGTGCATGGCCCTGCTGAGCTTGCTGCTCAAGAGCGTGATGGAGTGGCGCCAGGAGCGGCTGCAAGCGCTGGCGCTGAGCCGCTGAGCCGCTGAGCCGCTGAGCCGCGGATCCCGGCGCCGGCCTGAACGCCGCTCTCTACACACAACTTTACGTACGCCGCACAGCATCGATACCGTGGCGGCGCACAGTCACGCTCATGGACACCGGGCATGGGGCCCGGCAGCAACCAGGAGTCAGCGCATGAGCATGATGGATTCGATTTCTCTGTGGTGCAGGCGAGCAGGCGCCGTCGGTGTGGCTACCGTCGCGCTGGTGGCCGCTTCGGCGGCCGTTGCGGCGCCCCCCGACGCCGGGCGTGACGAACCACGCGGGCTTCGAGCGGCCATGCACGAAGGGGGGCTCTATGGCGGCATGGGCTTGCGGTTGGGCGCCGATCCGCAGCACGTGGATCGTATGGTCGATCGGATGGCGCGGGACTTGGAGCTCAATCAAGAGCAAACAAACCAGATCCGGGCCATCGCGCGCGCTGCAGCGCAGGAGCTTCAAGGTCAGCGTGAGAAGATGCGACTGCTGAGGGAGCAGGCGGCGCGCGTGTGGACGCAGCCCCAGGTCGATGCAACCGCCGTGGAGTCGATGCGGCAACAACATATCGCCTTGATGGACGAACGCAGCCGTCGCATCAGCCGCGCCTTGCTGGAAATCAGCGCCGTGCTGACGCCACAGCAGCGCACCCAACTCGTGCAGCGCCTGCAGAACCACCGGCATGAGCGCAGGCATGAGCGTCGCGAGGGGATGCACCGGCCTGCTGCGCCGGCGCCGGTTCGGTGACCGACGGCACCGGGCCGGTGGACGCAGCGCCTGGCGATGCTGCTCGTGCTGCGTGCCGCGGCCCGGCGCTATGCTGTGCGGCCAATGACGTGCGCTGAGGAAATGCCGATGTCTGCACACCTGCTGCTCATCGACGACGACACCCGCCTGACCGGCATGGTGGGCGACTACCTGCGTCAGGCCGGCTATCAGGTGACGGCCGCGCCGACGCTGGCCGCCGCGCGCAAGTGCTTGGTGGTCAAAGACCATGGATTCGATGCACTCATCCTCGATCTGATGCTGCCCGATGGAGACGGCTTGGACCTGTGCCGCGAGCTGCGTGCGCAGCCGCGCACCCGGGCGCTGCCAGTGCTGATGCTGACGGCGCGCGGCGAGCCCATGGACCGTGTGGTGGGCTTGGAAATCGGGGCCGACGACTACCTTCCCAAGCCCTTCGAGCCACGCGAGCTGCTGGCGCGCGTGCGTGCCGTCTTGCGCCGTGCAAGCAGCGGGTCTTCCGAGGACGAGGCCGATGTGATGCGGTTCGGCCGGCTGGAGATCGACCTGGGCGCGCGCGTGGCTCGCGTGGACGGTCGCGAATGCGAGCTGACGGGCTATCAGTTTCAAATGCTCACGGTGCTGGCGCGGCACCCGGGGCGCGTGCTCTCGCGCGACCAGATCATGGATGCGCTCAAGGGGCATGCCTTGGAGGCCTTCGACCGCTCCATCGATGTGCACATTTCGCGCATCCGGGCGGCCATCGAGGACGACCCGAAGAACCCCAGGCGCATCCTCACGGTGCGCGGCACCGGCTATGTCTTCGCCAAAAAGCAAGACGCGGACGGTGTTTGAGACGTGAAGAGCCTGTACCTGCGCATCTATCTCACCGTCTTGGCGGTGCTGCTGTTGTTCGCGCTCGTGGCAGGCTGGCTGTTCAAGCGCAACATCGAGCACGAGCAGGCGCAACGCGCCAGCGCGCTGTCCTCGGAGCGACAAGCGGCTTGGGGCGAATTGTTCGCGCATGCCTTGCCGCCGGCCAGCGCGCCACGCCAGGCGCAAGCCCAAGGCTTGCAAGAGTGGTCCGAACGTCTGCGCGTGCCGCTGGCCTTGGACGATGCGCACGGCCAGCGCATTGCGGAGTCGGCCAGTTTCCGCGAGGCCCTGGACGAAGGGCCCCGGCGCTTTTGGCGCATGGAGCTCAACGACGGGCGTGTGCTGTGGGCCTTGCGGGGGCCGCCGCGTCCGCCCGGGCCGCGCGAGGGCCTCTGGCGCCGCGAGGTGCGTGTCATCACCGAGTCTGGCGAGGTACGGGCCTGGCCCCCAGCGGGGCCGCCGCCGGGGGCGCCCCCATGGGTTTGGTTCGAAGGCGCCCAGGGTCTGGTGCTCGCGCTGGTGCTGCTGTTCGTGGCCGTCTCGCTGGGCGCCTATCCGGTGGTGCGCCGACTCACGCGGCAGCTCGAAGCGCTCAAGCAAGGCGTCGAAGCCTTCGGCGCAGGCCGGCTCAGTCAACGCGTGCACGTCAGCGGCCGCGACGAAGTGGCCGCTGTGGCGGCAAGCTTCAACCGGGCAGCCGAGCGCATCGAGGCGCTGGTGCGTTCGCACAAGTCCTTGTTGGCCAATGCTTCGCACGAACTGCGCTCTCCGCTGGCGCGGCTGAAAATGGCCGTCTCATTGCTGGAGGCAGCCCCGGCCGAGTCGCGCTTGGCACTGCGGCAGGAGATCGAATCGAACATCCGCGAACTCGATGCGCTGGTCGAAGAGGTGCTGCTGGCCAGCCGGCTCGACGCGACCCAGGCCTTGGATCGCCGCGAGCCGGTCGATCTGCTGGCCTTGGCCGCCGAAGAGGGGGCCCGCGTGGAGGCCCAGGTCGAAGGTGAGCCCGTCGTCGTCATGGGCGACGAGCGCCTGCTGCGGCGCGCCCTGCGCAACCTGCTGGAGAATGCCCACCGCTACGGCGGCAGCGAGCCGCCGCTGGTGCGCGTGGATCTCCAGGGTGGTCAGGCCCGGGTGCAGGTGTGCGATCGTGGGCCGGGCGTGCCTGAGGATCAGCGTGAGCGCATCTTCGAGGCCTTCTACCGCCTGCCTGGGCATGCCGAGCATTCCGGCGGCGTGGGCCTGGGACTGAGTCTGGTGCGCCAGATCGCGCAGCGCCACGACGGGCAGGTGCGCTGCGAGCCGCGCGAAGGCGGCGGGAGTTGTTTCAGCCTGCGGCTGCCGCAGGGGGCGCCGGGCTGACGGCTGCATCCCCGTTCGTGCGTTCGGCATAGCGGTTGAAGCGCCAGGCCGTGCCTTGCAGCGTGATGCGCCGCCAGGTGGCTCGCTTCTCGGCCGCGCTCATTTCGGGCCACATCTGCACCTCGGCGAAGTCGCGCCCGCAGCCCTTGCACACCTCGTCGCCCTGGCTGGTCGAGCAGATCGCGATGCACGGCGTGTCGGGCGTGGTGGCGTACCAGGCCAGCCACGCGGCCTTGGCCTTCGGCGGCATGGTGTGCTCGTCGCACTCGCTGTGGCGGTAGTACACCATCAGCGCATACACCTCGGCCAGCGCGCGCACCTCGGCACAGGCCGTCACGCCGTCGGGCGAGGGCCGCTGCTGGCGCCACCAGTTGATGGCCGACTCGATGTCGGTGATGTGGATCCCGGCCACGGTGCCACCGTCGAGAGTCACTCCTGGGCCGCCATCAGGGCGGCCAGCGCCGCCTCGACCGCCGTGCGCTCCACCCCTTCGCCCAGCGACACCGGGGCCTCGTCCAGCGCCGCAGCCCCCTCGGTCCGCAGGCGCTTGACCCAAGCCCCTGCTTCACGGCCTTCGGCCAGTCCGGTACTTTGCAACAGCACGCGGCCGTCGGGCGCGGTGAGCTTGAAGTAGAACAGGCCGTTCTCGCGATACTGCTTGAAGTCCGGCAGGGCTGCGGCCTTGGCGGCCGGCGTTGCCTTGGCGGGCACGCGCGGCACGGCCACCATCGGCCGCAGGCCCACGGCATGGCGCAGTTCCTTCAGGAAGGGCGTGGCCACCGCGCGGGCCTTGCGTGCGCCGGCCTGCAGGATCTCTTCCACCTGCTCGGGGTGGGCCATGTAGCGGTCATAGGCCTCGCGCATCGGCCCGATGTGCGCCTCGATCAGCGCCAGCAGCCGCTGCTTGGCTTCGCCCCAGCCCAGCCCGCCACGCAGGTCGGCCCGGAAGGCTTCGCGCTGGGCGGCATCGGCAAAGGCGTCATGGATCATCACCAGGGCCGAGCCCTCGGGCTCCTTCGGTTCGCCGGGAGCGCGCGAGTCGGTCACGATGCGGGCGATGGCCTCCTTCAGGCCCTTGGCTCCGCCTTCGAACAGCGGGATGGTGTTGTCGTAGCTCTTGGACATTTTGCGGCCGTCCAGGCCGGGCAGCGTGGCCACATGATCGTCGATCTGCGCCTGCGGCAGCACGAAGTACTCGCGCCCACGCCCGAACAGGTGATTGAAGCGCTGCGCGATGTCGCGCGCCATCTCGATGTGCTGCACCTGGTCGCGGCCCACGGGCACGCGGTGGGCATTGAACAGCAAGATGTCGGCGGCCATCAGGATGGGGTAGCTGAACAGCCCCATCGTGACGTTGGCATCCGGGTCCTCGCCGGCGGCTTCGTTGGCATCGGTGGCGGCCTTGTAGGCGTGCGCCCGGTTCATCAGGCCCTTGGCGGTCACGCAGGTCAGCAGCCAGGTGAGCTCGGGCGTCTCGGGGATGTCGCTCTGCCGGTAGAAGGTCACGCGCTGCGGATCGAGCCCGGCGGCCAGCCAGGCCGCGGCGATCTCCAGGCGTGAGCGCTCGATGCGCTCGGGCTCGTCGCACTTGATCAGTGCGTGGTAGTCGGCCAGGAAGAGGAAGCTCTCCACGCCGGGCTCCAGGCTGGCCTGCACGGTCGGGCGGATCGCGCCGACGTAGTTGCCCAGGTGGGGGGTGCCGGTGGTGGTGATGCCGGTGAGGACGCGTTGGGTCATGGAAGACGCTGCACGAAGAAGAAGGTGGCGCGAAGGCATCGCGGTGCAAGCGCAAGATTGTAGGTGCGGCGTCCCGGGCCTGCGCGGGCCGGGAAAGGCAACGGCTACACTGCCGCCCCATGAAACGCATCGTGATCCTGATCTCGGGGCGGGGCTCGAACATGGAAGCCATCGTCCAGGCCTGCGAGGCCGAGCAATGGGGCGCCCGGATCGCCGCCGTGATCAGCAACCGCCCGCACGCCAAGGGCCTGCAGTTCGCCGCCGCCCGCGGCATCCCCACTGCCGTGGTGGACCACACCCAGCACGTCAGCCGCGAGGCCTTCGATGCCGAACTGGCCCGCGTGATCGACACCCACCAGCCCGACGTGGTGGCCCTGGCCGGCTTCATGCGCATCCTCACGGCGCGTTTCGTTCAGCACTACCAGGGCCGTCTGGTGAACATCCATCCCTCGCTGCTGCCGGCCTTCCCCGGGCTGCACACCCATCGCAGGGCCCTGGAGGCCGGTTGTAAGCTGGCCGGCGCCACGGTGCACCTGGTCACCCCCGAACTCGACCACGGCCCCATCATCGTCCAGGCCGCCGTGCCCGTGCTGCCCGACGACACCGAGGACAGTCTGGCCGCGCGGGTGCTGGCCCGGGAGCACATCATCTATCCGCGTGCCGTGCGCTGGATGGTCGAAGGCGCCCTGGAGCTGCGCAAGGGGATCGTCACCCACCGCGGCGGCGAGGCACAACTGCTGCTGTAAGCCTTGCCGTGGCCGGGGATAATCCCGCGCCATGCATCCGAACGCCCTGGTCGATCTCGCCACCGAACTCCTGCGCGCCATCCTGAAGCTGGACGCGCCGGCCGACGCGGTGGTGTCCGCCTTCTTCCGCCAGCACCGCACACTGGGGCCGCGCGAGCGGCACGCCCTGGCGGAAACCGCGTACGCCGTGCTGAGGCGGCGGCTGTACTACCAGCACTTCGCCCAATCGGGCCATGGCGCCCTGGAGCGCCGCCTGGCGCTGCTGGCCTGGCAGGGCGGGGAGGCCATATTGCGCGCCGCGACGGGCCCCAACGAGCAGGCCTGGCTGGCCCAGGTGCAGGCCGTGCAGGCGGCGACGCTGCCCGAGAAGCTGCGCCACAACCTGCCCGACTGGCTGGCCGGTGCGCTCAAGGACGCCTTGGGCGACGAGTTCTGGCCCCTGGTTGACAGTCTGTCCCGGCCGGCCCCGCTGGACCTGCGTGTCAACGTGCTCAAGGCGAAGGTGGAGGCGGTCCAGACCGAGCTGGCGGCCGCCGGCATCCAGGCCGTGCCCACGCCGTACTCCCCCTGGGGCTTGCGGGTGCAGGGCAAGCCGGCGCTGAACAAGCTTGAGGTCTTCAGCCGCGGCGACGTCGAGGTGCAGGACGAGGGCAGCCAGCTCCTCGTGCTGCTCACCGGCGCCAAGCGCGGCGAGATGGTGGTGGACTTCTGCGCCGGTGCCGGGGGCAAGACCCTGGCCCTGGGCGCGGCGATGCGCAACACCGGGCGGCTGTACGCCTTCGACGTCTCGGGCCATCGACTGGAAAAGCTCAAACCCCGCCTGGCGCGCAGCGGCCTGTCGAACGTCTACCCGGCCCAGATCGCCCACGAACGCGACGAACGTATCAAGCGACTGGCTGGCAAGGTGGATCGTGTACTGGTCGATGCGCCCTGTTCCGGCCTGGGCACGCTGCGCCGCAACCCCGATTTGAAGTGGCGGCAGTCGCCGCAGGCCGTGGCTGAACTGCAGGCCCGGCAGCGGGCCATCCTCGACAGTGCGGCGCGCCTGCTCAAGTCGGGCGGGCGGCTGGTCTACGCCACTTGCAGCGTCCTGCGCGAGGAGAACGAGCAGGTCGCACAGTCCTTCACCGAGGCGCATCCCGAATTCCGGGGGCTTGGTGCCGCCGAGGCCCTGGCCCAGGCCAAGGTGCCGCAGGCCGCCAGCCTGGTGCAAGGTGATAGCCTGCGGCTATGGCCCCACCGCCATGCCACCGATGGCTTTTTTGCCGCCGTGTGGGAACGGCGCTAGAGTCGCGGCGCTCCAACGGGAGCCACTTCAAGCCCCGGGGCCCTTGACACGGATCAAGCCCGTGTGCGGTACGGCCGGATTCCGTGCATTTGCGCGGGTCCATCGTCCCCGCGCCGGGCGGCCCGCCCCTACAATCGGGCCTGCCCGGGACGCCTGCGCCACGAGGGTGGGGCGGCTCGTCGTTTTTGTTGTTGAAAGGATCGGTTCAATGTCCGAAATTCTCGTCGTGTGGGAGAGCCTGGTGGACTGGCTCGCCAACGGAATGTTGCAGGCTGCCTGGTGGCAGATCCTGGCCTTCACGCTGGTGGTCACGCACGTCACCATCGCCTCCGTCACGATCTTCCTGCACCGCTCGCAGGCGCACCGGTCCTTGGACCTGCATCCGATCGCGTCGCACTTCTTCCGCTTCTGGCTGTGGCTCACCACCGGGATGGTGACCAAGGAGTGGGTGGCCATTCATCGCAAGCATCACGCCAAGTGCGAGACCGTGGACGACCCCCACAGCCCGCAAACACATGGCATCGGCAAAGTGCTGCGCGAAGGCTCCGAACTCTACCGGGCCGAGGCCAGGAACCAGGAGACGCTGGCCAAGTATGGCCACAACACGCCTGACGATTGGATCGAGCGCCACCTCTATAGCCGCTACACCTGGCAGGGAGTCGGTCTGATGCTCATCATCGACTTGGCCCTGTTCGGGGCGATCGGTTTGACGGTCTGGGCCGTGCAGATGCTGTGGATCCCGGTCACGGCTGCCGGCATCATCAACGGTCTGGGTCATTGGTGGGGCTACCGCAACTTCGAAGCGCCCGATGCGTCCACCAACATTTCGCCCTGGGGCATCCTCATCGGCGGCGAGGAACTGCACAACAACCACCACACCTATCCGACCTCGGCCAAGCTGTCGGTGAAGGCGTACGAATTCGACATCGGCTGGGTCTACATCCGCGGTCTGCAGATGCTGGGCCTGGCCAAAGTGCGCAAGACCCCGCCCCTGCTCAAGCTGGGTGAAGTCAAGCCGGTGGCCGACGCCAAGACGCTGGAAGCCGTCATTGCGAACCGCTATGAGGTCATGGCCAAATACGCTCGCGAACTGCGTCGGGCCTGCCGCGACGAGCTGCGTGCGCTCAAGCAGGCCGGGGCGAAGAACACCGCGCGCTGGAAGGAGCTGCACTTGGCCAAGCGCTGGCTGCACCGTGACGACGACCGCATTCCCAGCGAACTCAAGCAGCACATTGCCAGGGCCTGCGCACAGTCGCCGGCGCTGGCCAAGCTGGTGGCCATGCGCGAGGAACTGCGCCAGCTTTGGACGCGCACCAATGTCTCGGCCGAGCAGCTCGTGGCCGACCTGCAGGCCTGGTGCAAGAAGGCCGAGGACAGCGGCGTGGCCGCTTTGCAGGAGTTCGCGCTGAAGCTGCGGGCAGCCCGCGCCTGAGACGCAGGCCGACGCTGACCCAACCCAGAGGCGCCCGGCGGGGCGCCTTTTTTCTGCGCAAATCGCGGGGCCCGGGCCGCGACGGTGCCGCGTTGTGGGTGACGTGGTGATTGCGTCGCCGGATGCGAGCCATGAAAAAACCCGCCAGCGTTACCGCAGGCGGGTTTTCTTTTGCCGGTGAACCGGGATGACAGACCTGATGATGCGGCCTGCCCTCGCGTTTACTTCAGCTTGGTTTCCTTGTAGGCGACGTGCTTGCGCGCCTTGGGGTCGAACTTGATGAACTCCAGCTTTTCGGGCGTGGTCTTCTTGTTCTTGGTGGTGGTGTAGAAGTGACCCGTGCCGGCCGTGGATTCCAGCTTGATCTTTTCGCGTCCGCCTTTGGTGGCCATGGTTCGTTCTCCTTAGTGGGGCGGGTGGATCAGAGCTCGCCCTTGGCGCGCAGGTCGGCGACCACCTGGTCGATGCCGACCTTGTCGATCAGGCGCAGCGCGGCATTGCTCACGCGCAGGCGCACCCAGCGGTTCTCGGATTCGAGCCAGAAGCGGCGGTACTGCAGGTTGGGCAGGAAGCGACGCTTCGTTTTGTTGTTGGCGTGGGACACATTGTTGCCCACCATCGGGCCCTTGCCCGTAACTTGACAGACGCGTGCCATGACGCTTCTCCGTTTCAATCTCGGTTCACGACGCGGCAACCAGAGCAGGGGCTGCACAATTCCCTGGTGATTGCCCTTCGACGGCCTGGCCGGCCTGCGAATGCCTCGCAGGCCGCCCGCAAGCGCCCTTCCATCGCTTTCAAGCGACAAAGCAGCATTGCTGACCAAGGCCAATTTCGGCAAAGACCATCATTATAGCCACAAAAGCGCCAAGGGACCAGCCTTCCGGCCGGTCGGCGGGTAGGTGCTCAGCCCGGGTGCTGCTCGAGGAAGCGCTGGGCGTCCAGGGCGGCCATGCAGCCGGTCCCGGCGCTGGTGATGGCCTGACGGTAGACATGGTCTTGCACGTCGCCAGCGGCAAACACGCCCGGCACGCTGGTCATCGTGGCCATGCCGTCCAGGCCGCTGCGGGTGAGGATGTAGCCGTCCTTCATCTCGAGCTGGCCCTTGAAGATGTCGGTGTTGGGTTGGTGGCCGATCGCGATGAAGCAACCCTGCACGGCCAGGTCCTTGGTGCGGCCGTCTTGCACACTCTTCAGACGCACGCCGGTCACGCCGCTGGCGTCGCCCAGCACCTCGTCGAGCGTGTGGAACAGATGCAGTTCGATCTTGCCGGCGGCGACCTTGTCCATCAGCTTGTCCACCAGGATGGCTTCGGCGCGGAACTTATCGCGGCGGTGGATGAGATGCACCTTGCTGGCGATGTTCGACAGGTACAGCGCCTCCTCGACCGCGGTGTTGCCGCCGCCGACCACGCACACCGGCTGCTCGCGGTAGAAGAAGCCGTCGCAGGTGGCGCAGCCGCTCACGCCGCGACCCATGAAGGCCTGTTCCGAAGGCAGGCCCAGGTACTTGGCCGAGGCGCCGGTGGCGATGATCAGCGCATCGCAGGTGTAGGTGCCGCTGTCGCCCGTGAGCGCGAACGGCCGCCGGGACAGGTCCACCGCCTGGATGTGATCGAAGACGATCTCGGCCTTGAAGCGCTCGGCATGCTGCTGGAAGCGTTGCATCAGGTCGGGGCCTTGCACGCCATTCACGTCGGCGGGCCAGTTGTCCACGTCGGTGGTGGTCATGAGCTGGCCGCCCTGGGCCAAGCCGGTGATCAGCAGAGGCTGGAGGTTGGCGCGGGCCGCATAGATGGCGGCGGTGTAGCCGGCCGGGCCGGAGCCCAGAATCAGGACCCGGGCATGCTTGGAGGTGGTGCTCATGACGGTGGTTCTGCGGGGTGGAAGGGTTGGGCGGTGTTCGCGCGCCTTACACCGGCGCGGCTCTCGGTGAAAGTCAGTGCTTCAGTTAGAGTCGCGGTTGTGCGATAACTCACGCTGATCCCGGCGCTCCGCTGCTGTACCAGGTGGGGCCGGCTGGCTTCACTGCAAGGTGGCATTGTAGGAAAGCGCTCGTCCGGATGTGCCGTCGGGGTTTGAGGCGTGGCAATCCAGACTGATGATGACCGATACGAACCAAGGGGGCCCTCCATGGCAATGCTGTCCAACCTCGATCTGATTCGTCGTGTCCCTTTGTTTTCGATGCTCACGCATGCGCAGGCGGAGCAGGTCGCCGAGGGGGTCGTCAAACGGCGTTTCCGTCGTGGCGAGATCATCGTGGAGCAAGGGCGCAAGTCGAATGCGCTGTTCATCTTGCTCACCGGTCGGGCCCGTGTGCTCACGGCCGACTCACGCGGCCGCGAGGTCATCCTGGCCATGCTCCACCCGGGTGATTACGTGGGCGAGATGAGCCTGATCGACAACGAGCCGCATTCGGCCACGGTGCGTGCCGAGGTTCAGACCGACGTGCTGGTGCTCGGCCGGGCCGAGTTTGCGCGCTGCCTGCCGGAGAACTCCAGCCTGTCCTACGCGATCATGCGCGGCCTGGTGGCGCGGCTGCGCGCGGCCGACCGACAGATCGAGTCGCTGGCCCTGCTGGACGTCTACGGCCGCGTGGCGCGCACCCTGCTCGACATGGCCGAGGAGACCGGCGGCACGCTGCTGATCCGCAACAAGGTCTCGCGCCAGGACCTGGCCAAGATCGTGGGCGCCTCGCGCGAGATGGTCAGCCGCGTGATGAAGGACCTGGAGGAGCGCCACTACGTCGAGACCCAGCCCGATGGCTCGGTCATCATCAAGGAGCCGCTGGTCACGGCCTGAGCGTGCCGGCGCGAGCCGCCGAATGTCAGCCCTCGTTGCGGCACCCCGGGGAGCTCTCGGGGTGGCGTTGGATTGATTCACAATCCGCGCATGGCTTTTCCCCTCGGTTCCCTGGGCGGTGACGCCCCAAACGACGCTGCGGCACCGGCCCGGGCCGCGTCCTCGTCCTACAAGCGCGGGGCGCGCCATGCCGCGCCCCCACCGCCCCCCCCTGCACCCCGCTGGCGCGCCCAGATGGGCGTGTTGCTGGGCGGCATGGGCCTGGCCTTGCTGCTGCTGGCCTTGCTCACCCATTCGGCGGGCGACGCGGCCTGGTCCACCTCGGGCGATGGCAGCCCCTTGCGCAACAAGGCGGGTGTCCTGGGCGCCTGGGTCTCGGACCTGCTGTACTACTTCTTTGGCTTTTCGGCCTGGTGGCTGGTGCTCGTGGCCTTGCGCGGCTGGCTGGGGGCGCTGGCGCGCTGGCTGCGCGGCGGCCACGAGGTCCCGGCCGCGGCGTCGTCCGATCCGGCCGGACCCGCCTGGGTGTTCTGGGGGGGGCTGGCCCTGCTGGTGGCGGCCAGCGCGAGCCTGGAATGGACACGGCTCTATGCCCTGGAGCCGCACCTGCCCGGCCATGCCGGCGGTGTCCTGGGCTACGGCCTGGGGACCTTGAGCGTGAAGCTGCTGGGTTTCGTGGGCTCGGGGGTGTTCTGGATTGCGCTGCTGGTGGCGGGCTTCTCGATGGCCTTGCGCTTTTCCTGGCTGCGGGTGGCCGAGCGGCTGGGCGGCTGGATCGACGGCTGGCGATTGCGGCGCGAGGAGGCCCGCGAACGCAAGGAGGACCAGCGCCTGGGCGAGCGCGCCATGCGCGAGCGCGAGGCCGATGTGCAGGTCGAGCGCCAGGTCCTGGTGGAGCATGCCCCGATCCTGATCGAACCCGCAGTGCCTGAACTGCCGAAGTCGGCCCGCGTGGTGAAGGAGCGCCAGAAGCCTCTGTTCAACGAACTGGCCGACACCCGGCTGCCCCAGGTGGATCTGCTCGACGCCGACACCGGCCGGCAGGAGACGGTCACACCCGAAACCCTGGAGATGACCTCGCGCCTGATCGAAAAGAAGTTGAAGGACTTCGGCGTCGAGGTGCGTGTGGTGGTGGCCTCGCCCGGCCCGGTGATCACGCGCTACGAGATCGAGCCGGCCACGGGCGTAAAAGGCGCGCAGATCGTCAATCTGGCCAAGGACTTGGCGCGTTCGCTCAGCCTGGTGAGCATCCGCGTGGTCGAGACCATCCCGGGCAAGAACCTGATGGCCCTCGAATTGCCCAATGCCCGCCGCCAGAGCATCCGACTGGCCGAGATCCTGGGCTCGCAGGCTTACAACGATGCCCACTCGCTGCTCACGCTCGGCCTGGGCAAGGACATCGTCGGCGGCCCGGTGGTGGCCGACCTGGCCAAGATGCCTCACCTGCTGGTGGCCGGCACCACCGGTTCGGGCAAGTCGGTGGGCATCAACGCGATGATCCTGTCGCTGCTGTACAAGGCCGAGGCGCGCGATGTGCGCCTCATCCTCATCGATCCGAAGATGCTGGAGATGGCCATGTACGAGGGCATCCCGCACCTGCTGGCACCGGTGGTGACCGACATGAAGCAGGCGGCCAACGCGCTCAACTGGTGTGTGGGCGAGATGGAGCGCCGCTACAAGGTGATGAGCAAGCTGGGCGTGCGCAACCTGGCGGGCTACAACAAAAAAATCGCCGACGCTGCCGAGCGCGGGGAGAAGATCCCCAATCCCTTCAGCCTCACGCCGGAAGCGCCCGAGCCGTTGGAGCGCATGCCCTACATCGTGGTGGTCATCGACGAGCTGGCCGACCTGATGATGGTGGTGGGCAAGAAGATCGAGGAGCTGATCGCCCGCCTGGCGCAGAAGGCCCGCGCGGCGGGCATCCACCTCATCCTGGCCACACAGCGGCCCAGCGTGGACGTGATCACCGGCCTGATCAAGGCCAACATCCCCACGCGCATTGCCTTCCAGGTCAGCAGCAAGATCGACAGCCGCACCATCCTCGACCAGATGGGCGCCGAGGCCCTGCTGGGCCAGGGCGACATGCTCTACCTGGCGCCGGGCACCGGACTGCCGGTGCGTGTGCACGGGGCCTTCGTCAGTGATGAGGAGGTGCATCGGGTGGTGGAGTACCTCAAGAGCCAAGGCGAGCCCAACTATGTCGAGGGCATCCTGGAAGGCGGGGTGCTCGACGGCGAAGGCGGTGCCGGCGAGGCGGGGGCCGCTGGCGGGGCCGACGGCGAAGCCGACCCGATGTACGACCAGGCGGTGGCCGTGGTGCTCCAGCACCGCCGGGCATCGATCTCTCTGGTTCAAAGACATTTACGCATCGGATACAACCGCGCCGCCCGCCTGCTGGAACAAATGGAGCGCTCGGGCGTCGTATCGAGCATGGCCACCAATGGCAGCCGCGACGTCCTCGTGCCGGCCGCCCGCGACGAATGAAACGACCGATCCTCATGGCGCTGCTGGGCGCCGCATTGGCCGGCCCGGCCTGGGCCGATGCCGTGGGTAGCCTGCGCCAGTTCGTGCAGGAGGTGAAAAGCGCCCGGGCCGCCTTCACGCAGACGGTCAGTTCCCCCGATGGCGCACGCAAGCGCAGCAGCGAGGGCCGCTTCGAGTTCGTGCGGCCCAACCGCTTCCGCTTCGACTACGCGCCGCCGATGGCGCAGCACATCGTGGCCGACGGCCAGAAGGTCTGGCTGCACGACCCCGACCTGAACCAGGTCACGGTGCGTGCGATGGGCGACGCCCTGGGCGCCACGCCGGCGGCGCTGCTGGCCGGTGGCTCGCTCGACAAGGATTTCACCCTCAAGGCGCTGCCCGATCGCGACGGCCTGCAATGGGCCGAGGCGGTGCCCAAGGCGCGCGACAGCTCCTTCCAGGCGGTGCGTGTGGGCTTCAGGGGCAGGGACCTGGCGGCGCTGGAGATCGTCGACAGCTTCGGCCAGGTCTCGGTGCTGTCGATGCGTCAGTTCGAGGCCAACGTGAACCTCGCGCCCGAGCGCTTCCGCTTCACCCCGCCCCCCGGGGCGGATGTGCTGGAACAGTAGCGCTGGCCCGCCGGGTTCACCTCACGCGCATCCCGGGCTGGGCGCCCGGCCAGGGCTCCAGCACGTAGAGACCGGGCTGGGCCTTCTCGTCGGCATGCGAGGCGGCCAGCACCATGCCTTCGCTCACGCCGAACTTCATCTTGCGCGGCGCCAGGTTGGCCACCATCACAGTGAGCTTGCCGACGAGGTCTTCCGGCTTGTAGGCCGACTTGATGCCGCTGAAAACGTTGCGCATGCGGCCTTCGCCCACGTCGAGCGTGAGGCGCAGCAGCTTGTCGGAGCCGTCCACGGGTTCGCAGGCCACGATCTTGGCGATGCGCAGGTCGATCTTGGCGAAGTCCTCGATGCCGATGGTGGGGGCGATCGCCTCCCCGCCGGGGCTGGGCGCCTCGACGACGGGCGGCTCGAACAGGGCGTCGAGCAGCTTGGGGTCGACGCGCTGCATCAGGTGCTGGTAGCTGCCGATCGTGTGGGCGCCGAGCGCGCGATCGGCGTCGGCGAATTGCAGCGGCTCGACCTTCAGGAAGCTCTCGACCTGCGCCGCCAGGGCCGGCAGCACCGGCTTGAGGTAGATGGTGAGCAGGCGGAAGGCCTCGATGCACACGGTGCAGACCTCATGCAGGCGCTCGTCCATGCCGTCTTGCTTGGCCAACTCCCAGGGCTTGTTGTGGTCGACGTATTCATTGACCCGGTCGGCCAGCAGCATGATCTCGCGCAGGGCCTTGCCGAACTCGCGGTCCTCGTACAGGCGGGCCAGCCCGCTGCGGCCGTCACGCAGGGCCTGCAGCAGGGCCTGGCCGTCGGCGCTGATTCCGGTGGTGAGCCGTCCGCCGAAGCGCTTGGCAATGAAGCCTGCCGCACGGCTGGCGATGTTGACGTACTTGCCGATCAGGTCGCTGTTGACCCGCGCCACGAAATCCTCGGGGTTGAAGTCCACGTCCTCGACGCGCGCGTTGAGCTTGGCGGCGATGTAGTAGCGCAGCCACTCGGGGTTCATGCCCAGCGACAAGTATTTCAGCGGGTCGATGCCGGTACCACGGCTCTTGCTCATCTTCTCGCCGCTGACGGTGATGAAGCCGTGCACGAAGACGTTGGTGGGGGTCTTGCGGCCGCTGAAGTGCAGCATGGCCGGCCAGAACAGGGTGTGGAAGTAGGTGATGTCCTTGCCGATGAAGTGGTACTGCTCCACCTTCGGATCGGCGATGAAGTCCTCGAACGAGCGGGTCTCGCCGTACTTGGCCCTGGGGCCCCCACGGTCGAAGTAGCTCTTCAGCGAGGCGAGGTAGCCCACCGGCGCGTCGAGCCACACATAGAAATACTTGCCCGGCGCGTCGGGGATCTCGATGCCGAAATACGGGGCGTCGCGTGAGATGTCCCAGTCCGACAGGCCGCCGTGGCCGTTCTCGTCGGTGGAGAACCATTCCTTGATCTTGTTGGCCACCTCGCTTTGCAGCTTGCCGTCCTGCGTCCATTGCTGCAGGAAGTCGATACAGCGTTGCGAGGAGAGCTGAAAGAAGTGGTGCTCGCTGGTCTTCATCACCGGCGTGGCGCCGGTGAGCGTGGAGTAGGGGTTCTTCAGCTCGGTGGGGGTGTAGACCGCCCCGCAGACCTCGCAGGAGTCGCCGTACTGGTCCTTCGCGCCGCACTTGGGGCATTCGCCCTTGATGTAGCGGTCGGGCAGGAACATGTTCTTCACCGGGTCGTAGAACTGCTCGATCTCGCGCGTGTAGATCAGGCCGTTCCTGCGCAGCGCCCGGTAGATGTCCTGGGCCAGCTCGGTGTTCTCGGGGCTGTCGGTGGAGTGCCAGTGGTCGAAGCTGATGTGAAAGCCCTCGAGGTACTCCTTGCGGCCGGCGGCGATCTCGGCGACGAAGGCCTGGGGCGTCTTGCCGGCCTTCTCGGCGGCGATCATGATCGGTGCGCCATGGGCATCGTCGGCGCCGACGAAGTGCACTTGGTGGCCCTGCATGCGCTGGAAGCGCACCCAGATGTCGGCCTGGATGTACTCCATGATGTGGCCGATGTGGAACTTGCCGTTGGCGTAGGGCAGGGCGGTGGTGACGAAGATCTGGCGTGTCATCGTGGCGTGGCGCCGCGGGTGCGAACGCGACTGGGGGAAAACCCCGGATTCTAGGCCGCCGGGGCGAACAGCGCGCCCCTGCTGCCGCCAGGCCGGCGGCCCCTGCGCTAGACTGGATCAAACCCCACTCATTCACCGTCCGACCTTCCATGGCCCCGACCGAACAAGCGCTGCAAGATGCCCTCAGGACCGTCGTCGACCCCCACACCGGGCGTGACTTCGTCAGCACCAAGTCCTTGAAGAACCTGCGGATCGACGCCGGGGACGTGAGCTTCGACGTGGAATTGGGCTATCCCGCCCGCAGCCTGGCACCGGCCCTGCGCAAGCAGCTCATCGCCGCGGCGCGCACGGTGCCGGGTGTCGAGAACGTCAGCGCCAACATCACCACCCGGGTCATCGCCCACGCGGTGCAGCGCGGCGTGCAGCTTCTGCCCAAGGTGAAGAACATCATTGCGGTGGCCTCGGGCAAGGGCGGCGTGGGCAAGAGCACCACCACCGTCAACCTGGCCTTGGCCCTGGCGGCCGAAGGGGCGAGCGTGGGCATCCTGGATGCCGACATCTACGGCCCCAGCCAGCCGACGATGATGGGCATCCAGGGGCGCCCCGAGAGCCTGGACGGCCAGACGATGGAGCCGCTGGAGAACTACGGCGTCCAGGTGATCTCCATCGGCTTCCTGATCGAGCCCGACAACCCGATGATCTGGCGCGGCCCGATGGCCACCCAGGCGCTGGAGCAACTGCTGCGCCAGACCAACTGGCGCGAGCTTGACTACCTGCTGGTGGACATGCCTCCAGGCACGGGCGACATCCAGCTCACGCTCAGCCAGCGTGTGCCGCTGACTGGTGCGGTGATCGTCACCACGCCGCAGGACATCGCGCTGCTCGATGCCCGCAAGGGCCTGAAGATGTTCGAAAAGGTGGGTGTGCCCATCCTGGGCATCGTCGAGAACATGGCCGTGCATGTGTGCCCGAACTGCGGCCACACCGAGCACATCTTCGGGGCCGATGGCGGCCGCAGGATGGCCGAGCAGTATGGCGTGGACTACCTGGGCGCCTTGCCGCTGAACCTGTCGATCCGCGAGCAGGCCGATGCGGGCCGTCCCACGGTGGTGAGCGAGCCCGACGGGGAGATCGCGCGCCTGTACCTGGAGGTGGCGCGCAAGGTCGCGGTGAGAATCGCCGAGAAGTCCAAGGACTACTCGTCCAAGTTTCCGACGATATCGATCTCGAAGACCACCTGAGCGGGGGAGTGCATGACGCCGTCCGCACCGCAACGCAGTCGCCTGGAGGTGGCCGTGGTGATGGAACGGGAGCGTGCACCCAACGCTTGGGAGGACTGGCGCTTCCGTGTGGTCGAGGTCGTGCCCCAGCAGCCCGGCTTCGGGCAGGCCCCGCGGCTGCTGATCGACGATGGCCGGCGTGCGCGCTGGCTGTACCCGGGCTTGGCGGTCGAGCTGTTCCGCGACGAGGGCGAGGGCTACCACCTGAACCTCAGTTCGGGCCGTCCTGTGTGGTTCGTGATGTGGCGCCTCGAGGCCGACGACCGGACCCGGGCCCGGCCCTCGGCGGTGAGCCTGTCGTACAACGAGGCAGGTCGCTGGCTCGATGCGCAGGAGCGGGTGGACAACGTGCCGCTGCAGGCCGAGGTGGCGGTCTGGCTGCAGGCCTACACCGACGAGCATTACCGGCCCGAACCCAAGAAGCGCCAGCGCCCGGCTTCCTTCCTGGGGCCCGGCCGGCGTGACCCGGGAGCGCACGATGGCTGACGAAGGCTTCCTTGCCCGCTGGTCGCGCCGCAAGGCCCAGGCCGGCCAGGCTCAGCCGGACGCAGGGCCGGTGCAGCCGCTGCTGCCCGATGCCGCGGCGTCCGGGCCGCCAGCGGCCGTGCCGGCCGAAGTCCCTCCACCTGCCGACGATCCCGCCGCGGCACCCGCCTCGCCACCGCCCACGCTGGAGGACGTGCAGCGGCTGGACCCGGGCGCGGACGTCTCGCGCTTCATGGCCCCCGACGTCGACCAGACGGTGCGGCACGCGGCGCTGAAAAAACTCTTCAGCGACCCGCACTTCAACCGGATGGACGGCCTGGACGTCTACATCGAGGACTACACCCAGTTCACCCCGGTGCCGCAGGCGGTGCTGCGCCGCATGGTGCAGGCGCAGGCCCTGGGGCTGTGGCGCGAGGAGCGCACGCCAGTGGAAAGGCCCGAGGCAAAGCCCAATGGCGCCGACGGCGGCAACGTGACACAGTGTCCGGATCCGGCCACGTCGGAGCCCGCCGTCGATGCGGGCCGTGAGCCAGCCCACGATGAAAACCCTGATCTGCAGTTGCAATCGCACGATGCCCCTGGACGAGGCGGCCCTGAACCGGGCGCTGGGCCAGGCGGGCGTTGAGGCCGACCTGTCGGCTCACACCGTGCTGTGCCGGCGCGAGGCCGGAGCCTTCCAGCGGGCGGCCCGCAGCGGCGAGGAGCTGCTCGTGGCCTGCACCCAGGAGAGCCGGCTCTTCCTGGAGCTGAACGAAGCGACCGAGGGCGCCCGGCCGCTGGCCGAACGGCCGATCCGCTTTGTCAACATCCGCGAGACGGCCGGATGGTCCCGCGATGCGACACAGGCCACTCCGAAGCTGGCCGCCCTGATCGCGGCGGCGCAGTTGCCCGACCCGGCCCCGGTGCCCACGGTGAGCTACCGCAGTGCGGGGCGCTGCCTCGTGGTGGGCCCTGCCGAGGCGGCGCAGCGCGCGGCCTTGCTGCTGGCCGATGCGCTGGAGGTGACGGTGCTGGTGGAAGGGCGTGGCGGGGCGCTGCCGCAGCGCCGCGCCCAGGCCGTCCATGCCGGGCGGCTCGTCGGGTTGCGCGGCTGGCTGGGCGCCTTCGAGGCGAGCTGGACCAGCGACAACCCCATCGACCTGGAGCTGTGCACCCGCTGCAACGCCTGCATCGAGGTGTGCCCGGAGGGGGCCATCGACTTCAGCTATCAGGTGGACCTGGACCGCTGCCGTTCCCACCGCGCCTGCGTGCGCGTGTGCGAAGCGGCCGGGGCGATCGACTTCCAGCGCGAGGCCCAGACCGTCTCAGAGACCTTCGATCTCGTGCTCGACCTGGGGGACACTCCCCGCCTGGCGATGCACCAGCCGCCGCAGGGCTATGTGCACGCAGGACGCGACGAGGCGCGTGTGCTGCAGGCCGTGCTCACGCTGAAGGACCGGGTGGGCGAGTTCGAGAAGCCCAGGTTCTTCCAGTACAAGCGCAAGCTGTGCGCCCACAGCCGCAACGAGAAGCTGGGCTGCAACGCCTGCGTGGAGGTCTGCTCGGCTCGCGCCATCCGCTCCGAGATTCACGATGGAGGCGGCATCTTCGTCGAGCCGCACCTGTGCGTGGGCTGCGGGGCCTGCACCACGGTGTGTCCCAGCGGGGCCCTGGCCTATGCCTACCCCGACACGGTGGACCAGGGCCGTCGGCTGCGCACACTGATCTCGACTTACCTGAAGGCCGGCGGCCGCAGCCCGGCCCTGCTGCTGCACAGCGAGGGGGCGGGCGCCCGGCTGGTGGAGGACCTGGGCCGGGCCGCGCGGGTGGACGGGACGCTCCGGGGCGTGCCGGCCCGGGTGCTGCCCGTGGCGGTGTGGCACACCGCCAGCGTGGGGCTGGACCTGTGGCTGGCCGCCTTCGCCTACGGGGCGGCCCATGTCTGGGTGCTGCTGACCGATGAGGAGGCGCCCGAATACCGCGAGGCGCTGGCGGCGCAGGCGGCCCTGGCCAACGCGATACTCAACGGCCTGGGCTTCGACGGCACGCCGGTGGCGCTGATCGAGGCCCGTGATGCGCGCGACCTGGCGGCCCTGGACCAGGCCCTGCGCGTGCCGGCCGCCCGCACGGTGCGGCAGCCGGCGGGCTTTGCCACCCAGGCCGACAAGCGCGTCACGCTGGACCTGGCCCTCGATCACCTGCTGGCCCAGGCGCCGCAGCCGGTGGACGAGATCGCCCTGCCCCGGGCGGGCGCGCCGTTCGGCACCGTGGTGGTGGACACCGACAAGTGCACCCTGTGCCTGAGCTGCGTGGGGGCCTGCCCGGAGGGCGCCCTGGCCGACAACCCCGAGCGGCCCCAGCTCCGCTTCATCGAGAAGCACTGTGTGCAGTGCGGCTTGTGCGAGACCACCTGCCCCGAGCGGGCCATCACGCTGCAGCCGCGCTTGTGGCTGGCCGAGGCGGGCAAGGCGCGCAAGCAGGCCCGGGTGCTGCATGAGGTCGAGCCCTATCGCTGCGTGCGCTGCGGCAAGCCCTTCGGCACGCTCAAGGCGGTGGAATTGATGATCGGCAAGCTGGCCGGCCATGCCGCTTTCCAAGGGGCGGCGCTGGAGCGGCTGCGCATGTGCGGCGACTGCCGTGTGATCGACCTGTACAGCCAGTCCGACGAAGTGAGGATCACCGACCTATGAGCACCACGGCCATCGCCTTTGCGGCACCTGACGACGCCGAGGAGCTGGCGCGTGCCGAGATGTACGGTGTGCTGTCCAGGCTGTACATGGCAGCTCCCGACGAGAGGCTGCTGCGGCAGTTTGCGGTGGCCGTGACCGAGGCGCCGGTCGAGGGCGCCTTCCTGCAGCAGCCCTGGGAGGCGCTGGTGGCCGCGCTGCGCCAGAGCACGCCGGCCGAGGTGGCCGACGAGTACGACGCGCTCTTCCAGGGCGTGGGCAAGCCCGAGGTGTTCCTCTACGGTTCGTACTACCTGGCCGGCTTCCTCAACGAAAAGCCGCTCGTGGCGCTGCGGCAGGACCTGGCGGCTTTGGGCCTGACCCGCGACGAGGCCCGCGGCGAGACCGAGGACCACGTGGCCTATGTGTTCGAGGTGATGCGTTATCTCATCGCCGGCGAGGATGCGGCGGTGTGTAACCTGGAACAGCAAAGACGCTTTTTCCGCACCCATGTGCAACCCTGGGCCGAGGCTCTGTGCGACGCCCTGGCCGCACACCCCCGGGCCCGGGTCTACCGGGCCGTGGCCGAGATGACACGCGCCTTCGTGCAGGTGGAGGCCCAGGGCTTCGACATGATCGAGTAGCGCGTGTTCATCGGAGTGTCACGGCCCTGACGCGGCGGCGTCACGGCGTCACGTCACGATGTGGGTCCATGCGATGGATCCCGCCCACCGAGTTCTTTCAGTCGCACGCAGCCCGTGCGGCCGCGGGCGCGCTTGGCGCCGACGGGGCCGAGTCCGCCGCTTCGGCCGAGGCGGGGCATCGGGACGACGACGTACTGAGGGTGCGCACCGTCTTCATCTCCGACATCCACCTGGGCACGCCGGGCTGCCAGGCCGCGGCGCTGCTGGACTTTCTGCGGGTGGTGGAGTGCGAGACACTCTTCCTGGTGGGCGACATCATCGACGGCTGGCAACTGCGTCGCCACTGGTACTGGCCGCAGGCCCACAATGATGTGGTGCAGAAGCTGCTGCGCAAGGCCCGCAAGGGCACGCGCGTGATCTTCATCCCGGGCAACCACGACGAGTTCGCACGCCGTTACGTGGGGCACAACTTCGGCGGCGTGGACCTGGCCGAGGACTGGGTGCACATGACCGCCGACGGCCGGCGCCTGTGGATCACCCACGGCGATCTTTTCGATGGCGTGATCCAGTGTGCCAAGTGGCTCGCCTACCTGGGCGACTCGCTCTACGAGTTCACGCTCAGGCTCAACCGCCACGTCAACTCGCTGCGCGCGCGTCTGGGGCTGCCGTACTGGTCGCTGTCGAAGTACCTCAAGCTCAAGGTCAAGCGGGCGGTGAGCTATGTCAGCGACTTCGAGGAAGCACTGGCCCGCGAGGCGCGCCGGCGGGGTGTCGACGGGGTCGTGTGCGGGCACATCCACCATGCCGAGCTGCGCGACATCGACGGGGTGCTCTATGCGAACGACGGCGATTGGGTGGAGAGCCTCACGGCCTTGGTGGAACATGCGGATGGGCGCCTGGAGATCCTCGACTGGGCTGCCCGGCAGGGGCGCGGACGGACGCACCCGTCCGGTATTGCGGTGCCGGCCTGAGGGCCGCTGCGGCCGCCATCGGGCGGCCCGTCTGTCGTCGAGCCGTCACGCGCCGGTCATATACTGAATCAATGAATTCGGATTTCGCCCCCGTCCTGTCGATCGAGCGGGTGTCGTCGGGGCCGACGACCGCCGGCATGCCCGCCACCGGCCTGAAGCTGCTCAACCGCGAAAGGGCCATCCTGGAGTTCAACCGCCGCGTGCTGGCCCAGGCCCGGCGACCGGACGTGCCGCTGCTGGAGCGGCTGCGCTACATCTGCATCGTCTCATCGAACCTCGACGAGTTCTTCGAGGTGCGCTTCGGCGACTACCTCGAGGCGGCCCGGCGGCCTGGCGGCGGAGTGTCGGAGCACGACCTGGCCGAGGTGGCCGCGGCCGCACACGAGCTCATCGACCACCAGTATGCGGTGTTCAACCAGGAGGTGATGCCCGCCCTCAAGCGCGAGGGCATCATCATCCTGAACCATGCCGAGCGCAACGAAGCCCAGCGGCGCTGGGTGGACCGCTTCTTCCAGCGCCAGGTGCGCCCGCTGCTGGTGCCCCTGGGGCTGGACCCGGCCCATCCCTTTCCGCAGGTGGCCAACAAGTCGCTGAACTTCATCGTCAAGCTCGGCGGCAAGGACGCCTTCGGGCGCGACAACTCGATCGCCATCGTCAAAGTGCCCCGCGTGCTGCCGCGCGTGATCCGCCTGCCGCAGGAGCTGACCGACGGGCAGCAGGCCTTCGTGCTGCTGTCCAGCGTGATCCGCGCACACCTGGAGGAGCTGTTTCCGGGCCGCAGCGTCGAGGCCTTCTCCCAGTTCCGCGTCACGCGCGACTCCGACCTGGCGGTCGACGAGGAGGACGTGACCAACCTGCGCCAGGCGCTGCGATCTTCGCTCACCACCCGCCACTTCGGTCAGGCCATCCGCCTGGAGGTGGTCAGCACCTGCCCGGCCGAGCTGTCGGGTTTCCTGCTGCGGCAGTTCGGCCTGCCCGAGGCGGCACTGTACCGGGTGGACGGGCCGGTGAACCTCGTCCGGCTCAACCAGCTCATCGACCAGGCCGATGCCTCCCATCTGCGTTTCCCCGCCTTCGAGCCGGCCTGGCCGCGCGATCTGCCGCGGCAGGTGTCGATGTTCGAGCGCCTCAAGCGTGGCGATGTGCTGCTGCATCATCCCTTCGAGTCGTTCGAACCGGTGGTGCAGTTCCTGCGTGAAGCCGTCCATGACCCGGACGTGCTGGCAATCAAGCAGACGATCTACCGCACCGGCAGCGAATCGGTGCTGATGGACCTGCTGATCGAGGCCGCGCGCCGGGGCAAGGAGGTGATGGCGGTGGTCGAGCTCAAGGCCCGCTTCGACGAGGAGGCCAACATCAACTGGGCCGAGCGCCTGGAGGCGGTGGGTGCCCAGGTGGTCTACGGCATCGTGGGTCTGAAGACACACGCCAAGCTGCTGCTGGTCACGCGGCGCGAGGAGGGCGCCCGCGGCCCGGTGCTGCGCCGTTATGCCCATCTGTCCACCGGCAACTACAACCCCAAGACGGCCCGCCTGTACACCGATATCGGCTGCCTCACGGCCGATGCGGAGTTGACGGCCGATGCCGACGTGGTGTTCCAGCAACTGGCCAGCCTCACCCGTGTGCGCACCCCGCGCCATCTGCTGATGGCCCCCTTCAGCCTGCACAAGCAGATGCTGCGCCACATTGAACAGGTGGCCGACGCCGCACGCGCCGGCGCGCCGGCGCGCATCGTGGCCAAGATCAACGCGCTGACCGACGTGCCGCTGATCGAGGCCCTGGTGCAGGCCGCGCAGGCCGGCGCCAGCATCGACCTGATCGTGCGCGGAGCCTGCATCCTGCCGGCTGGGGTGCCGGGGCATACCGAACGCATCCGTGTGCGCTCGGTGGTGGGCCGTTTCCTGGAGCACAGCCGGCTGTTGTATTTCCGTTGGGGGGCCTCGGACGATCAGGAGGTTCTGTACCTGTCCAGCGCCGACTGGATGAGCCGCAACATGTTCCGGCGCATCGAAGTGGCCTGGCCGGTGCGCGACGCCGCGCTACGCCAGCGGCTGATCGACGAGTGCCTGACGCCCTACCTGCTCGACGCCCGCGACGCGTGGACCCAACACCCCGACGGCCACTACGAGCGCGTCGGCATCGACGGGCCCAGTGCCCAGCAGGCGCTGATGCTGCGGTACGCGTCTGCAAGCTGAAAGGGCGGGGCGCGCGATGGATCTGATCCTGTGGCGCCATGCGGAGGCCGCCCTGGCACGCGCCGATCAAGACGACCTGGCGAGGCCCCTCACGCCCAAGGGCGAGCGCCAGGCGGCGCGCATGGCCGAGTGGCTCAATCAGCGTCTGGCCCAGTCCACCCGCATCCTCGTGAGCCCCGCGGTGCGCACCCAGCAGACGGCCCAGGCCCTCGGCCGGCCTTTCCGCACGGTGGCCGCGCTGGCGCCGGGGGCCGAGGTGCAGGCCGTGCTGCGTGCGGCGCGCTGGCCTGACTCCCCTGAGCCGGTGCTCGTCGTCGGCCACCAACCGGTGCTGGGCCTGGTGGCCGCGCAGTTGCTGGCCGGTGTGGAGCAGCCCTGGTCGATCAAGAAGGGGGCGGTGTGGTGGCTGCGCCAGCGCGAGCGCGACGGCAGCCGTGCCGTGGTGCTGCTGGCGGTGCAGTCGGTGGACTGCCTCTGAGCGCCCTGACCGGCCGCGAGGCGCTGCCCGCCCGGCCTCGCGGGTCCCCGCAGGCCCCGGCTCCTCAGGATGGCCCGGCCACTTTTTCGGCGAGGGCCTCGACTGCTCGGTCGGGGCGGTGCATGGGGTGCGAAGCCCTGTTGGCCGCCAGATATTGATTGAGGTAGCGAATGAGAACGATTAGCATTAAAATTTGTGTTCGTTCCGTCGATGCCTCTTCCTGTGTCCTGTCTGTCTCCTTTGCATCACGGCTCCCCGGGGCCGATGCCGGCGCTGGCCCTGTGCCTGGGTTTGGCCCTGGTGCCGGCCGGGCCGAAGGCCCAGCCCCTGGCCGCGGCCCTGGACACCATCGTCGTGACGGGCACACGCACCGAAAGATCTGTCGAAGACACCCCGGTGCGCACCGAGGTGGTGGGGCCTGAGGAGCTGCGCCGCACGCATGCGCGCACCCTGAAGGAGGCACTGGAAAACCTTCCCGGCGTGCAACTGCGGGAGATCCACGGCAAGTCGGGCTATGAGCTGTCGATGCAGGGCCTGGGCAGCGACCAGGTACTGGTGCTCATTGACGGTCTGCCTCTGACGGCCAGCACCGGCTCCACGGTGGATCTCAGCCAGTACCTGCTGACCGATGTGCAGCGCATCGAGGTGGTCAAAGGTGCGGCATCGGCGCAGTATGGCAGCTCGGCCATGGGGGGCGTGGTCAATGTGATCACCCGTGGCATCGCGCCTGGGCGTGGGGGATTCGTGCTGCTCGAAGGCGGCAGCCGGGGCGCGCAAAACCCCTCGGGGCGCCGCTTCGATCTGGCGCAGTCGCATGTGCAGCTGGGCGTGCAAGGTGGCAGCCAGCGCTGGCGGCTGCGCATCGTCGGCGACGTGTTGGACGACCAAGGTTTTGCGCTGGATCCGGCGGCCTGGGCCCGGCAAGGCGACGCCGTGCAGCGCGCCCAGGCGGGGGTACGTCTGGCCTGGCATCCAGTGCGTCAGGGCGAGGTTTGGTTGGATGCCAGCCAATACCGGGAAGACGCGGAAAAACGTTACGACTACTACGTGCCCCCGCGCCTCGTGCCCCAGCGCAAAACCGAAGACGCGCACCGCGATCGCCTGGCCGCAGGGACCCGCTGGCGCTGGGACGCAGGCTGGAGTCTGGACCTTCGCGGGGTGCACGAGCGCTATCAGGCTGACACCTTCTCATACTCCAACGCCGAGCAGACCGGGCGACGTCGGGCCGAGCTGGACTTGAGCCATCTCAGTGCTCAACTCGACGCACCGCCGCTGGGCCGCCAGCTCTGGCAGTTCGGCATCGACGTGCACCGGGAAGGCTTGTCCCAAACGAACAACGGCCAATCGGAGGTGGTGCTCGACGGCCGCGTGGCCAGGCGCAGTCACGAATTGTTCGTGCAGAACGACATCGCGTTGGACGAGCGCTGGGAGTTGCTGCTGGGGGTGCGTTGGCAAGACGACTCCGATTTTGGCGGACACACGGCACCCAAGCTGAGCGTGCGCCGCCGCATCGGCGGGCAGGCCGATTGGCGCGGCAGCCTGCGCGCCAGCCTGGGTCAGGGCTACCGCGTGCCCAATTTGAAGGAGCGCTACTACTTGTTCGACCACAGCGCCCTGGGCTACCGGGTGATCGGCAACCCCGACCTGCGCCCGGAGTCCTCCACCAGCGCCCAGCTCGGCGCCAGCGTGCAGATCGGCACCGGGCTGTCGTTGGAGGCGAACCTCTTTCACAACCGGGTGCGCGATCTCATTCAAACCGATCTGGCACGCGCCGTCGTGATCGATGGTGTGGCGCACTACACCTACCGAAATGTGGCGCGAGCCCGCACCCAGGGGCTGGAGACCGGCGTGCAATGGCAGGCCTGGCCCTCGCTGCGCTTGCAGGGCGCCTACACCTACACCGACACCCGTGACCTCGACAGTGGCAGCGAGCTCACGCGCCGGCCCCGTCACATCGCGCGTCTGGGAGCGGACTGGGCCGTCAGCGAGCGGAACGAATGGTCTGTGCGTGTGCGTCATCAAAGCGACGAGCTGGCCGATAGCGCCAGCGGTGCGCGCTCGCCGGCCTGGACCACCGTGGACCTGCGCTTGAACCACGTGTGGCGAGCCGGCTGGACGCTATTTGCCGGCGTGGACAACGTGTTCGACACCCAGCGTGACTTCATGCAGGCCCAGGACTTCAGTCCGGCGTCGGGCCGCTTCATTTACTTGGGCCTGCGCCTGAGCCTCGGTCCCCAATCCTGAATCGCACAAGGAGAACCCTCCATGTCAAATGCCGTCGTCCGTCTGTTGCCGATCCTCTGCGCCACCGTATGGCTCGCCGCCTGCGGCGGGGGCGGTGGCGAGGATTCCGCTGATTCCGACACCTCGCCGACCCCGGTTTCGGCGTTCACACAGCAGGCCACGTGGACTGTCGCGCTGCCGGCCGCCGGCAGCTCGGTGTGCTACGACTTCAATGCGCGCGCCGAAGTGAGCGGCTGCAGCGGCACGGCCTGGGATCTCAAGCTGACGGTGGGCTCGCGCGGCAGCGTCAGCTTGTGGACCAACAGCGGCACCAGCGGCACCGGCGCCGGCGGGGCTTTCGGCGGCCCCTTCGATCACACCTGGTCGGCCCTGCAGACCTACACCGACGCCACCACGCTGCCGGCCACGGTGTTTCGCGCCGATGGGGCCAGCGGGGTGTTCTCGGGCAGCAACAGCATCCAGTCGGCTGCTTTCGAGTATGGCGTGGGCGGGGCCAACGACCATCGCCTCTACCCCAACTTCCGTGTCTTCCTGATCACGACGAACGCTGCTTCGGCCGATGCCGTGGGCACAGAGACCTCGCCCGTCTTTGCGTTGCAGATCACCGGCTACTACGGCGGCACCGGCGGCACCACCTCGGGCTACCCGTCGTTTCGCTGGGTGGACCGGCGTGCGCCGACCACGGTGCGAGAGGCCACGGTCGATGCCCGCGCAGGCTGGGTGTATTTCGACCTCGTCCAAGGCGCGGTCAGCAGCGAAGCCGGCACGTGGCACATCGCGTTCAACCGCTACAACGTCAAGCTCAACGGCGGCAGCTCCGGCAGCGGCACGGTCGCTGGTTTCGTGGGGCGCACGCCGGCGGGCTTTTACGATGCCAATGGGGCGCCCGTCGCTGCGAAGTTCCAGTCTGCCACCTTGGCGGACGACACCCTGCCGGATTTGCAAGCCAGCGACCTGAGTGCGCCGGCCAGCGCCAGCGCCTGGGTGCGCGACGCCCTGGCCTCGGCCTTGAACCCGGCCTCCCGCGGCAGCTATCCCAATGCCTTGGATTACGGCTGGTACGTCTACCACCCCACGGCCGCTTCGGCGCAGGCGGCCGGCTTGCCCGCGGTGGCACATCTGCTACAGGCCCAGCCTGAACGAGGCAGCCTGCTGCGCGGCGGTGAGGGCAACACTTTCGCTCGCATGCGCTTGCGCTCGATCGCGTATGCGGACCCGAACAACGCCAGCAGCGCTCAGACCTGGACCTTCGATTTCGAAGTCCAGCCCGCGCGTTGAGATCGAGCCGGGAGTCGTCCGATGAATGCCCAGATCCGCATGATCGACCTGCGCGCCCGTCACGACCGGCTGGTGGCCGAACAGCCGCGCCTGCGCATGCGCGAGCGCGCTGCGCGGCTCCAGGCCAGCGAGGCCGAGCTGGTGGCCGCCGACTGCGGCGTCACCTCCTACGAGCTGGACGCCCCACCCCGGGACATCGTCCGCGCGCTGCCCGCACTGGGCCCTGTGATGGCGCTCAGCCGCAACGACTGGTGTGTGCACGAGCGCCATGGTTGCTATGAGGATGTCCGCGTCGATGGCGCCGTGGGCCTGGTGCTGGGCCCGGACATCGACCTGCGGCTCTTCTTCGAGCACTGGGTGCATGCCTATGCGGTGATCGAGAACGAGCGCCACAGTTTGCAGTTCTTCGATGCCGCCGGCGTGGCGGTGCACAAGGTCTATCGCACCGAGGCGACCGACATGCAGGCCTGGGACGCCCTGGTCGCCCGGCATGCTCTGGAGGATAAACGTCCGGTGCAGCCCGAGCCGGTGGTGCAGGCCGAGGAGGCCGATGCCCCCGAGGACGCGGCCGCCCTGCGGGCCCATTGGCTGGGATTGCAGGACACGCACGAGTTCTTCCCGATGCTGCGTCGGTTCAAGGTCTCGCGTCTGGGGGCCTTGCGCGCCGCCGGCGCCGATCTGGCGCAGCCGGTGGAGCCCGAGGCCGTCGAGCGCATGTTGCATGCGGTGGCGGCTGGGGCGTTGCCCATCATGTGCTTCGTCAGCAACCGCGGCATCGTGCAGATCCACACTGGTGTGGTGCACCGGCTGTTGCGCACCGGTCCCTGGTTCAACGTCCTCGACGAGCGCTTCAACCTGCACCTGGACACCACGGCGATCGCCTCGTGCTGGGTGGTGAACAAGCCCACCAGCGACGGCTGGGTCACCTCGCTGGAGGCCTACGCCGCTGACGGTGGGCTGATCGTGCAGTTCTTCGGCGCCCGCAAGCCGGGCCAGCCGGAGCAGCCGGCCTGGCGCCGGCTGCTCGCCGATCTGTGCACCCAACCGCTGGCGGCCTGAGATGCACCGTCCCGCATCTTGGCGCCGCCGGTGGCTGCTCGTGCTGATGATGGCCGGGGGCCCAGCGGTGGCTGTCCGGCCGGCCCGGGTGGTGAGCCTGGGCGGCGTGGTCACCGAGATCGTCCATGCCTTGGGGGCGGATGCGCTGCTGGTGGGCGTGGACCAGTCCAGCCAGTACCCGCCGTCGATGCGGGCCTTGCCCCAGGTGGGCTATTACCGCAACTTCTCGGTGGAGGGGGTGGCGAGCCTGAGGCCCGACCTGGTGCTGGCCTCCGAGCACGCTGGGCCGCCGGCCGCACTGGAACAGCTGCGCCGCCTGGGCCTGAGGCTGGTGGTGCTGCCGGTGGGGCCGACGCTGGAGGCGCTCGAGGCGCGTATCCAGGGGGTGGCCCAGGCGCTGGGGCAGGAGGAACGGGGGCGCGCGCTGGCAGCCGATATCGGCCGGCAGGTGCGTGCGCTGGCGCCGCTGCCGGTAAGGCCGCGCGTGCTGCTGCTGAGCAGCCACACCGGGCGCCTGCAGGCGGCCGGGCGCGACACGGCGGCCGACGCCCTGCTGACCCTGGCCGGCGCCACCAACGTGTTCCATGCGCATACCAGCTTCAAGCCGGTGTCGGCCGAGATCGTCGCGGCCTTGCAGCCCGAGATCATCGTCACCACCGAGTCCTCGGTGGCTGCCGCGGGTAACCTGGAACGCTTTGCCGCTCAGCCGGGCATCGCCGGCACCCCGGCGGCGAGGCAGCGCCGCATCGTCGTGATGGACGACCTTTTGCTGCTGGGCTTCGGGCCGCGGTTGCCACAGGCGCTGCAGCGGCTGCGTGCCGGTATGGAGGGGCGATGAGCCCGGTGGCCGACACGCGGGTACAGCCCCGGTCTTACCGGCCGGCGCCGGCGCGATGGCTGGCCATGGGCTTGCTGCTGGTGGGCGCTGTGGCACTGCTGTCGGCTGCCCTCGGGGCGGTGAGTGTGCCGCTCGCGCGGCTCGGGCCGGCGCTGTGGTCTGCTCCGGTCGATGCGGACGAGGCCCTGTGGCGTCAGGTGGTGATCGAGGTGCGTCTGCCGCGCATCGTGCTGGGCCTGCTCGCCGGGGCCGCGCTGGCCGTCTGCGGGGCGGCGATGCAGGCTTTGTTCCGCAACCCGCTGGCCGAGCCCGGCCTGGTGGGCATCTCGCTGGGCGGTGCGGCCGGTGCGGTGGTGGCCATCGTGCTCGGGGCGCAGACCCTGCCGGCGGTCGCGCTACCGGCCTTCCTTGGCAGTTTGCTGGCCACCCTGGCGGCCTACCGTCTGGGGGGGCGGCACGAAGGGGTGGCCCATCTGCTGCTGGCCGGGGTGGCCATCAATGCGATCTGCGCCAGTCTGATCGGCCTGTTCACCTTCCAGGCCAGCGACGTGCAGTTGCGCAACCTCACCTTCTGGAACCTGGGCAGCCTGGCCGGTGCCCACTGGACGCTGCTGGCCTGGCTCGTGCCCTGGGTGGTGGGTTTGTCGGCCTGGCTGATGCGCGACTGGCGGGCGATGAACGCCTTGCTGCTGGGCGAGCGCGAGGCGCGCCACCTAGGCCACGCACCCGAGCGGCTGAGGCGCCGCATCGTGCTGTGCTCGGCCCTGCTCGTGGGGCCGCTGGTGGCCGTGACCGGCACCATCGCCTTCGTTGGGCTGGTGGTGCCCCACCTGGTGCGCCTGGCCGTGGGCGCCGACCATCGCTGGCTGCTGCCGCTGTGTTGTGTCTTCGGTGCCATGGCCTTGCTGCTGGCCGATACCGTGGCGCGCGTGGCGGTCATCCCGGCCGAACTGCCGATCGGCATCGTCACGAGCCTGGTGGGCGGCCCTTTCCTACTGTGGCTGCTGACGCGAGGCCGGTCGTGACGCTGCGGGCGTGCAACCTGCACTTGCAGCGTCAGGATCGTGTAGTCCTGCGCGGGGTGGACCTGGACCTGCACGGCGGGGAGGTGCTGGGCGTGCTCGGGGCCAACGGTGCCGGCAAGTCCTCGCTGCTGGCTGCGCTGGCCGGCGAGCTGCCTGCCCGGGCCGGCACGCTGACGCTGGACGATCGTCCCTTGGGTCTGTGGGACGTGCAGGCGCTGGCACGGCGCCGCGCCGTGCTGCCACAGTCGCCGTCGCTGGGCTTCGATCTGGAGGTGGACACTGTCGTCGGCATGGGCGGCTACCCCCATCTCATGCTCAGCCCGCAGGCCCTGCGGGAGTGCTGCGAACGGGCGATGCATGAGGCCGATGTGGCGGGGCTGTCGGGGCGGCGCTACCTCAGCCTGTCCGGCGGCGAGCAGCAGCGTGTGCAGTTCGCGCGTTGCCTCGTGCAGGTGCTGGCCGGCCGTGGGCCCGGCGAATACCGTGCCTTGCTGCTGGACGAACCCACCGCCAGCCTCGATCCCCGCCATCAGGTCGGGCTCATGCACACGGTGCGGCGGCTGGCCCGGCAGGAGGGGCTGGCGGTGATGCTGGTGCTGCACGACGTCAACCTCGCCGCCCAGGCCTGCGACCGGTTGCTGCTGTTGTCCGGCGGGCGAGCCGTGGCACAGGGTCCGGTGGACGAGGTGCTTCGCCCGGCCGCGCTGGAGGCGGTGTACGGCCTGCCGGCCAAGGTGATCGAACACCCGCACAGGGCGGGACGGCGGCTGGTGCTGTTCGAGTCCTGAGCAAACGATGCGTTCAGGCGCGCGTGCGCAGACTCAGCCTGAAGAGTTCGCTGCGTTCCCAGGCAGCCTGCTCCTCGCGCAGCAGGTAGAGCGTGCGAGGATGGGCCTGCGCCCAGCCGGCCTCCATGTTGAGCAAGATGGTGCGGCCGTGGCGGCTGGCGGTGAGGGCCGACAGCACCGGCAGGTTGCGTGCATGGCACAGGATCACCGCCAGTCGCAGGCTCAGGACCTGCAGCGCGAAGGTTTCCTCGCGCAAGGCCTCCTCCAGCTTGCGCAGGCCGCCGCGCTGGCCCATCACCAGGTCGGCCAGGCGGCGCTGTTGCGATTGCGAGAAGCCCGGCGCGTCGACATGGCCCAGCAGGTAGGCGCTGTGGCGGTGGTGGTCGTGGTGAGAGACCATCATGCCCATCTCGTGCAGCGCGCAGGCCCAGTCCAGTTCGCGCTGCACTTCCAGCGGTGCCTGGGGCGCCAGGCTGGCGTGCAAGGTGCGGGCGACGGTCTGCACCCGTTCAGCCTGGAGCCGGTCGATCCCGAAGCGCAGCTGCATCTGCAGGACCGAATCGTCGCGCATGTCGTGAGGGTGCTCGCTGTCCAGGCTGCCGTGCAAGCGGTCCTGGAGGTCGAAGATCACGCCCTGGCGCAAGGCACCCCGGGCCGGCTGCAACGCGACGATACCGAAATGCGTGGCCAGCGTGTAGAGGATCGACAGCCCGCCGCCCAGCACGGCCTTGCGGTCTTCCTTGAGGCCGGGCAGGGACAGGCGCTCGGCGCGGCCGGCGCGAAGGCAGCGTTCCATGCACCAGCGCAGGCCCTCGGGCGTGATCGTGCCGTCGGTCACGCCGTTGGCCAGCAGCAACTGCGACACCGCCCCGACCGTGCCCGACGAGCCCAGCGCCTGCTGCCAGCGCGTGGGGGCGAAGGTCTCCAGGGCCTCTTCCAGCTCGGCGCCAGCGGCCACCTGGGCCTGCCGGAACGCTGTTTCCGTGTAGCGCCCGTCACCGAAATAGCGCAGCGACAGGCTCACGCTGCCGATCTGGAAGGATTCGGCCTGCAGGGGCGAGCGGCCTTCGCCGAGGATCATCTCGGTGGAGCGTCCGCCAATGTCGATGACGAGACGTCGGCCGTCGCTGGGCGGCATCAGCCGCGCCACCCCCACGTAGATGAGGCGGGCCTCCTCGCGCCCGGAGATCACCTCGATCGGATGGCCCAGCACGGTCTGGGCTCGGCGCAGGAAGGCGTCGCGGTTGCGCGCCTCGCGCAGCGTCTGCGTGGCCACGGCCCGCACCTGGCCGGGGCGAAAGCTGCGCAGGCGTTCGGCAAAGCGCGCCAGGCAGGCCAGGCCGCGCAGCGCGGCCTCCTCGGTGAGCATGCCCTGCGCATCCAGCCCGCCGCCCAGGCGCACGGTTTCCTTGATGTAGTCCAGGCGTCGGTATTGCCCGCGCTCGATCTGGCCGATCTCCAGGCGAAAGCTGTTCGAGCCCATGTCGATGGCAGCCAGTGGCGATCCGGCTTCGCCGGGCGCGGCCTCGGGCTGCCGCACGGCAGGTGCGGCCGCATAGGCGGAAGGGGGCGTGGAGGAGATCATGGCCGTGATTGTCCCTGCAAGGGCTGCCGTCGTCACCCCGGGCATCGGGTCGTGCCGGGCCGGCCGCGGCGCCATCTTGACATGATTGATAAGATCGCTGTTGCATCAATGCACAGCGAAGGGCCTGCGGGCCCTTCTTTGCTGTTGTCCACCGTCCCGCTCCCATGACGCTTGCCTACATCGTCCTGGCCACCCTGATCGGTGGTGTCTTGTCCGTCGTCATTGCTGCCAGCCTCACGGTGAGTGTGCTGAGCCGGGTGGTGCGCAGCCTGGTGAGCCTGTCGGCCGGCGTGCTGCTGGGCACGGCGCTGATCCATCTGCTGCCCGAGGCCTTCGAGAGCTCGGCTGGTGCCCACGACCTCTTCCTGACGCTGCTGGGGGGGCTGCTGTTCTTTTTCCTGCTGGAAAAGGTCGAGCTCTACCGCCACGGCCACCATCACGAGGGCGACGGCGACCACCACCACCATGGCTTCGACCACGAGCAGGCCGGCCGCGGCGGCTGGACCGTGCTGGTGGGCGACAGCATCCACAACTTCTGCGACGGCATCATCATCGCCGGCGCCTTCCTCGTGGATGCCCGCCTGGGGGTGGTGACGGCCCTGGCCATCATCGCCCACGAGATTCCTCAGGAGGTGGGCGACTACATCGTGCTGCTCAATGCAGGCTTCTCGCGCGCCAAGGCGCTGCTGTACAACGCCGTCTCGGGCCTGGCGGCGGTGGTGGGTGGGGTGGTCGGCTACTTCGTCGTGAAGCCCTGGGAGGACCTGTTTCCTTACCTGCTGGTGGTGGCCTCGTCCAGCTTCATCTATGTGGCGGTGGCCGACCTGATCCCCCAGTTGCAGCGCAGGCTGTCATGGCGCGAGACGGTGGCCCAACTGCTGTGGCTGGCCGCGGGCCTGGGCCTGATCCTCGTGCTGGTGGACCAGTTCCACGGCCACTGACCCGCCGGAATCAGCGCACCACCAGCACCGGCACGTTGGTGTGCGTCAGCACGCGGTTGGTCTCGCTGCCCAGCAGCAGGGCTTGCACGCCGCGGCGGCCATGCGAAGCCATCACGATCAGGTCGACCTGGTGCTGTTTGGCGTAGTCGACGATGGCTTCCCACACGCTCACCGATTCCACCGTGTGGCCGGTGCAAGGCACGCCCTGGGCGGCGCAGGCCTCCTTGACCGCCGCGACGTTCTTGGCCGCCACCCGTTCCTGTGCATCGAGGAACTCCTGCGGCAGTGTGGGCTGCATCTCCGACATCGCACTGTAGGGATAAGGGTCCTTGACGCTGAGCGTGTAGACCTCGGCGCCGAACTGCTTGGCCAGGCTCACCGCCGTCGCGACGGCGCGCTGGGTGATCTCGGAGCCGTCTGTGGGGACGAGGATGCGCTTGTACATGGTGACCTCCTGTCGATGAGGGATGCCGTCATCTTGCGTATCCCGTACGCAAGCATGTTGATGCATATCAAGCGCAGGGGCAAGGCGGGTTTTCAGCCCCGCTCGACCGGCCGGGTCGGGTCGGCGCACCACTCGCTCCACGAACCCGGGTACAGCGCCGATCCATGCAGCCCGGCGGCTTCCATGGCCAGCAGGTTGTGGCAGGCCGTCACGCCCGAGCCGCACTGGTGTACCACGGCCTGCACGGGCGTGTCACCCAGGAGCGCGCGGAACTCCGCTTGGAGGGCCTGCGCCGGGCGGAAGCGGCCGTCGGCATCGAGGTTGTCCTTGAAGAAGCGGTTGATCGCGCCCGGAATGTGGCCCGCCACCGGGTCCAGTGGCTCGACATCGCCGCGGTAGCGCTCGGGGGCGCGGGCGTCGATCAGGCGTTGCCCCGGCGTGCCCAGGGCCTGCAGGACGGCCTGCGCATCGCGCATCGCCACGGCGGCGGGTCGCAACGGGTAGGCCCGGGGGGCCGGCGGCGCGACGGGCCCGGCCTGCAGCGCTGCGCCGATGGCCTGCCAGGCCGGCAGGCCGCCGTCCAGCACGGCCACGGCTTGGTGTCCCAGCCAGCGCAGCATCCACCAGGCCCGCGCGGCGAACATCGCGCCCTGGCGGTCGTAGACCACCACGGGCGTGTCCGGGCCGATGCCCAACGCGGCGATGCGTGCGGCGAAGTCCTCGCGTGTGGGCAAGGGGTGGCGGCCGTTGCGCCCGGTCTTCGCGCCGCTGAGGTCGCGCTCAAGGTGCAGGTAATGGGCGCCGGGCAGGTGGGCCTGCAGGTAGGCGGCCTCGCCGGCGGCCGGGTCGGCCAGGTCGAAGCTCACGTCGATCAGCACGGGCGCCGGGTCCGACGCCATGGCGGCGCGCAGCGCCTCGGGAGAGATCAGCGGGGTGGGCAGGTTCATGACTCGGTGCTCGTGGTGTGGGGGGGCACGTTCGGTGCCGTCTTGCTGCGCAGGAAGGTGGCGGCGATGCCCGCGACCACGATGAGGATCATGCCGACGACGGCCATCCATGTCACCGGGTCGCGGAAGAGCAGCACGCCATAGAGAAAGGCAAAGACGATACCCAGGTACTGCAGGCTGGCATTGACCAGGGTCTTGCCGGTGGCGTAGGCACGGGTCATCAGCAATTGGGCCACGGTGGCCAGCACGCCGACGGCCAAGAGCAGCGCCACCCCCTCCAGCGTGTGCGAGCTGGCACCGCCAGCCAGCATCGTCAGTGCACCGGCCACCACACCCCCGAGTGAGAAATAGAAGACCACGCGGTACTCGGGCTCGCCGATGCGGCCCAGGGCCGTGACCTGCAGATAGGCCGTGGCCGAGAGCATGCCCGAGATCAGCCCGACCAGGCCGTGCCAGAGTTGTTGGTCGTCGATGGTGGGGCGCAGGATCAGGGCCACGCCGGCAAAACCGGTGAGCACCGCGGCGATGAGCCGGCCGTCGATGCGCGCGCCGCCCATGATGATGGCCCCGCCCAGCAGGAACAGTGCCATCCACACCGAAGACATGTAGTTCAGCGTCATGGCCGTGGCCAGCGGCAGCCCGCCAATGGCATAGAACCACAGGCTCAGGGCGAGCACGCCGCTGACGCTGCGCCAGAAGTGCATGCCGGGCACCGAGGTGCGCAGAGTGCCGCCACGGTGCCAGACCATCAGGGCGATGGTGGTGGCGCCCACGATACCGCGGTAGAACACGATCTCGCCGCTGCTGTAATACGCGGAGGCGTACTTGACGCACACGCCCATCGTGGCGAACAGCAGGGACGACAGGACCATCAGCACAGGGGCACTCACAGGATCTCTTCCTCGGGACGCAACAGGTGGGGGGCGGGCTCGGGCAGTTCTGCCTCCTCGGGCAGGCCCCAGACCGGGATCAGGGTGCCGCGGCCCTTGAGGGCGCGTTCGCCCAGGGGCCGCAGGCATTCACGCACGTGCGGCGGCAGCAGGTCGCGGGTGGCCTGGTTCATGAAGGCCAGCATGCCGCTTTCCAGCCTGGCCAGGCCTTCCAGGCGGGCCGCGACGTTCACGGTGTCGCCCACGACTGTATAGATGCAGCGCTCGGGCGAGCCGATCTGACCGGCCAGCGCGGTACCGCTGGCCAGGCCGATGCCGATCTCCAGCGGTGCGGCGCCATAGCTGGCGCGCTCCCGGTTGAACTCGGCCAGTTCGCGGCGCATCGCCACGGCTGCATAAAGCGCGCGCTCCACCCGATGAGGGTCGGGCGTGGGCGCACCGAAGACCACGACCATCGCATCGCCCATGTAGTTGTTGACGTAACCGCCAAAGCGCTGCACCGCATGGGTCATGCGCGTGAAATGCTCGTTGAGCGTGAGCACCACATCGCGCGGCTTGAGGCCCTCGCACAACTGGGTGAAGCCGCGGATGTCGGAAAACAGCACGGTGACCTCGACCTCGTGCCCGCCGAGCATCAGCTCGCCTTGCACGAGCTGGTCGCGCACCTCGGGCGAGACGAGGCGGCCGAAGACATCGCGCTCGCGCTCGCGCTGCTCGAGCTCACGGCTCATGTGGTTGAAGGACTGGGCCAGCAGGCCCAGCTCGTCGTCGCGCTCCAGCGCCACGTGGGCGTTGAGGTAATGGCCCCTCAAGATGGCGCGTGCCGCACGGGCCACCTCCCGGATCGCCCTCGCCAGCGAACGCGCGAAACGCCAGGCCACCCAGGCGCTCAGCCCCGAAATCACCAGTACCATGAGGCCAAAACGCAGCAGCTCGGCCAGCACCAGCGAGCGGTAAGCATCCAACGACGCCTGGACCTCCACGCTCCAGCCGCTGTCGCCCAGCGGCGAGCGGGCCACCACGGGGCGGGAGCGCGCATCGGCGGCGGCCAGCGCCTCCATCACGGGCAGGGGCTGCACCAACGGCGGCTGACCCGCGATGCGCCGTACCAGCATCAGCCCACGGTCTTGTGCATCGCGCAGCAGGGCCCGCAGCTCGCCGCCGTCCTGGTCGGGCAGTTCCAGCGCCTGGGCCAGCGCGCCGGCGGAGACGCCCACGACCACCCAGCCCTCGACCCCCTCCTGCATCAGGGGGACCCTCACTTCGACGCTGCCGAGGTCCTCCCGGGGGTGCCAGGGCGGCTGCGAGGGGGAGAGCTGGCGTACCGCAGGCGCCTCGCGCACGTGCGGCGGGAGGGTTTGCGCCACGCGGCCTCGTGCGTCCAGCAGCTCGACGCGGTCCACCTCCGGAAAGCTGCGCACCAGTGCCAGCCAATCGCCTCCCAGCGCGTCCAGGCGGGGCAAGGGCTCGGCGAAGGCGTCGTCCTCGCCGGTGCGTTGTCGCAGGCCCGCGGCCATGCCGGGAGAGGTCGCCATCGCCTGCGCCAGCCGCTGCGCCGTCGCCAGCAACTGGGTCACCCGTCCGGCCAGCAGGCTGGCGGTCTGGCGGGCCCGCAGCTCCTGTTCCTCGCGCAGCCGTTGGGCCCCTTCGGTGAGCGTCAGCAACCCGGCGATCACCAGCGGCACGACGGTGAACAGCAGCACAGAGACCGGCAAGGTGCGGCTGAGCGAGCGCTTGTGGGTGTCGGGCGGGGGCGGCGTCACGGGCGTTCGGGGCAGGGAACGTCCGGCATTGTGCGACAGCCGGAAAAAGAAACACCCGGCCGGGGCCGGGTGTGCGATGGCGGGGTCGGGTCAGAGGGCACCGATTTTGTGACGATACCACTCGTGGAAGTGCTGCATGCCGTCTTCCATCGGGCTCTGGTAGGGGCCGACCTCGTTGTCGCCGCGCTCGAGCAGGGCCTTGCGGCCCCAGTCCATGCGCAGCGCGATCTCGTCGTCTTCGACGCAGGTCTCCATGTAGGCGGCACGCTGGGCCTCGACGAACTCGCGCTCGAAGGCGGCGATCTCCTCCGGGTAGAAGAACTCCACCACGTTGAGCGTCTTTTGAGGGCCCTTGGGATGCAGTGTGGACACCACCAGCACATGCGGGTACCACTCCACCATGATGTGGGGGTAGTAGGTCAGCCAGATCGCCCCGTGCGAGGGCGGCTCACCGCCGCGGTAGTTCAGCAGCACCTCATGCCATTTTCGGTACACGTCCGAGCCCGGCTTGCCCAGGGCATTGGCCACACCCACGGTCTGCACCGAGTACTCGCGGCCGAACTCCCAGCGCAGGTCGTCGCAGGTCACGAAGTTGCCCAGGCCCGGATGGAAGGGGCCGACGTGGTAGTCCTCCAGGTAGACCTCGATGAAGGTCTTCCAGTTGTAGTCGCACTCGTGCATCTCGACGTGGTCGAGGACGTAGCCCGAGAAGTCGAATTCCTGCACGGGACCGAGCCCGGCCAGGTCGGCAGCAATGTCGCGGCCGTTGTCCTCGAACAGCAGGCCGTTCCACTCGCGCAGGCGGTAGTTGTTGAGGTTCAGGCACGGGTCCTGCGCGAAGTGCGGCGCGCCCAGCAACTGGCCGTCCAGCGCGTAGGTCCAGCGGTGCAGGGGGCAGACGATCTGGCTCTTGGTGTTGCCGCGCCCGCGCAGCATCACGGCCTGACGGTGGCGGCACACGTTGGAGATCAGTTCGATGCCCCGATGCGAACGCACCAGCGCGCGGCCCTCGCCTTCCTGGGGCAGGGCGTAGTGGTCACCCACCTCGGGTACCGCGAGCGCATGCCCGAGGTACCGCGGACCGCCATGGAAGATGAGCTCCATCTCGCGACGGAACAGTTCGTCGCTGAAATAGGCCGATACCGGCAGTTGCGTGTGGCTTTGCTCAAGGGCAACGCTTAGGTCTGACATGATCCCCAGGATCTCCAAAAACCAATGTCCAACCACCACCCACGGTGGGCCCATCTTCCCCGGCCAGGCTCCAGTGATGCCGTCCATGGCGAAAGCCTCCGTTGGTGTGTGTGCGGGACCTGGGCGGTCCGGGACGGGGCCTGCGGCGGGTAACCTAGCATTTTACCGGCGGGGGGGGGTCCCCCGGCCGGGTGGCCCTACGGCGTGGTGCGGCATGCCGCATCGTGGGGCGGGTGGGGCCTGGCGGTGCGTTGGGCGCACGCCGGCTGCTTGACTACAATCAGAGGCTTTTTCTCACGCCCCATGCCCAAGACCCCGACACCCGCGCCGGCCGCCAGCGCGGCCAGCCACGCCAGCTACGAGGAGGCGCTGGCCGAACTCGAGCGCCTGGTGGCCGAACTCGAGTCCGGGCAGTTGCCGCTGGACCGCCTGCTGCAGACCTACCAGCGCGGGGCGGAGTTGCTGGCCTTTTGCCGCAGCCGGCTCGAAGCGGTGGAGGCCCAGGTCAAGGTCATCGAGGACGGGCAGCTCAAGCCCTGGAACGCGGCATGACCCCGGCACAGTTCCAGGACTGGACGGCCGCTGCGCTGCAGCGCGTGGAGATCGCACTGGACCGCTTCGTGCCGGCCGATGCGCCGGCCGGGCTGGGCGAGGCGATGCGCTACGGCGTGCTCGACGGCGGCAAGCGCTTGCGCGCACTGCTGGTGCTGGCCGCCGCCGAGGCGGTGGGCGGCCATGCGCAGCCGGCGCTGCGGGCGGCCTGCGCGGTGGAGTTGATCCACGCCTATTCGCTGATCCACGACGACATGCCCTGCATGGACAATGACGTGCTGCGCCGGGGCAAGCCCACGGTGCATGTGCGGTTCGGGCAGGCGCAGGCCATGCTGGCCGGCGATGCGATGCAGGGGCTGGCTTTCGAGGTGCTGACGCCCCAGGACGAGGCCGAAGTGCCCCTGCCGCTGCAGGCGCGTCTGTGCGGCCTGCTCGCGCGCGCGGCCGGGCATGCCGGCATGGCGGGCGGGCAGGCCATCGATCTGGCGGCCGTGGGCCGCACGCTGAACGAGGCCGAGCTGCGCCACATGCACCGCTGCAAGACTGGCGCCTTGCTGCACGGCAGCGTGATGATGGGGGCGGTGTGCGGGAGCCCCACGGAAGCTGCGATGCAGGCGCTGTCGGACTATGGCTGGGCCATCGGGCTGGCCTTCCAGGTGGTGGACGACATCCTGGACGTGACCCAGGCCTCCGAGACCCTGGGCAAGACGGCCGGCAAGGACGCCCAGGACGGCAAGCCCACTTACGTCTCGCTGATGGGCCTGGAGGCCGCGCGGCGCCACGCGGACGAGCTGCGCGACCGGGCCCACACCGCGCTGGCGCGCAGCGGCCTGGCCGACACGGCCTGCCTGGCCCGGCTGGCCGAACGCATCGTCGATCGGGAACACTGATGAACCACCCCCTGCTCGAAACCATCCACAGCCCGGCCGATCTGCGGCGGCTGCCCCGCAGCGAGCTCAAGCGCTTGGCGGCCGAACTGCGCGAGTTCGTGCTGCACAGCGTGTCCCAGACCGGGGGGCACCTGTCGTCCAACCTTGGGACGGTGGAGCTCACGATCGCTCTGCACTACGTTTTCAACACGCCCGAGGACCGGCTGGTGTGGGACGTGGGCCACCAGACCTATCCGCACAAGATCCTCACCGGCCGGCGCGAGCGCATGCACACGCTGCGCCAGCTCGGCGGCATCAGCGGCTTTCCGCGCCGCGACGAGAGCGAGTACGACACCTTCGGCACCGCCCATTCGTCCACCTCCATCTCGGCGGCGCTGGGCATGGCCCTGGCGGCCAAGCTCAAGGGCGAGGACCGCCGTGCCGTGGCCATCATCGGCGACGGGGCGATGACGGCCGGCATGGCCTTCGAGGCGCTGAACAATGCCGGTGTACAGCATGCGGTGGGATCGGCCGACATGCTGGTGGTGCTCAATGACAACGACATGTCGATCAGCCCGCCGGTGGGCGCGCTGAACAAGTACCTGGCACGCCTGATGAGCGGCAAGTTCTACGCGGCCGCGCGCGAGGGGGCCAAGGCGGTGCTGAAGAACGCGCCGCCGCTGTTCGAGCTGGCGCGCCGCTTCGAGGAGCATGCCAAGGGCATGGTGGTGCCTGGCACGATCTTCGAGGAGTTCGGCTTCACCTACGTGGGGCCCATCGACGGCCACGACCTCGACGCTCTGATCCCCACGCTGGAGAACCTGCGCGACAAGAAGGGCCCGCAGTTCCTGCATGTGGTCACGAAGAAGGGCTATGGCTACAAGCTGGCCGAGGCCGACCCGATCGCCTACCACGGCCCGGGCAAGTTCGATCCCGCGCGCGGGCTGCAAAAGCCGGCGACACCGCCCAAGACCACGTTCACCCAGGTGTTCGGCCAGTGGCTGTGCGACATGGCCGAGGCCGACCCGAAGCTGGTGGCCATCACGCCGGCGATGCGCGAGGGCTCGGGCATGGTCGAGTTCCACCAGCGCTTCCCGACCCGCTACCACGACGTGGGCATCGCCGAGCAGCACGCCGTCACCTTTGCCGCCGGTCTGGCCTGCGAAGGTCTCAAGCCGGTGGTCGCGATCTACTCCACCTTCTTGCAGCGCGCCTACGACCAGCTCATCCATGACGTGGCGATCCAGAAGCTGCCGATGGTGCTGGCGCTGGACCGCGCCGGCATCGTCGGAGCCGACGGCGCCACCCACATGGGCGCCTTCGACATCGCCTTCCTGCGCTGCATCCCCCACGTGAGCGTGCTCGCCCCGGCCGACGAGAACGAGTGCCGGCAGATGCTCTACACCGCCTACCTGCAGGACCATCCGGTGGCCGTGCGCTACCCGCGCGGCGCAGGCGTCGGTGTCGAGGTGAAGAAGGAGATGACGGCCCTGCCCTTCGGCAAGGGCGAGTTGCGCCGCCGCGGCCAGCGCATCGCCATCCTGGCCTTCGGCCCCTTGCTCTACCCGGCCCTGGCCGCGGCCGAGCGGCTCGATGCCACCGTGGCCAACATGCGCTTCGTCAAACCGCTCGATGCGGCCCTGGTGGAGGAACTGGCCCGCACCCACGATGCCTTGGTGACGGTGGAGGAGGGCTGCGTGATGGGCGGTGCCGGCAGTGCGGTGGCCGAGGCCCTGCATGCGGCGGGTCTGATGGTGCCGGTGCTGATGCTGGGCCTGAAGGACGAATTTGTCGAGCACGGTGACCCGGCCCGGCTGCTGGCCCTGCATGGACTGGATGCCGAAGGCATCGAGCGCTCCATCCTGCAGCGCTTTGGTGCCAAGCTCGAACGGGTCAAGCCGGCGGCCTGAGTGCCGCGCAGCGCTCAGGTCACTACCAGGCGCGGCGGACCCGCCTCGATGCGGCCCACCACCGCCGCGGCCCCGAATCCGTGCCGACGGAAGATGTCCAGCACCTCGTCGACGGCCTGGGGGGCACAGGCCGCCAGCAGCCCGCCGCTGGTCTGCGGATCGGTGAGCAGGGCCCGGTCGGTGTCGGCGAAGCCCTCGGGCAGGTCCACCTCGGCGCCGTAGCTGGCCCAGTTGCGACCCGAGGCCCCGGTGACGAAGCCGCGCGAGGCCAGCTCGCGCACGCCCTCGAGCAAAGGCACTTTCGCCCAGTCGATCACCACCCGGGTGCCGGCCCCTCGCGCCAGCTCCAGGCCGTGTCCGGCCAGGCCGAAGCCGGTGACATCGGTCAGGGCGTGCACGCCGGGCAGTTCCGCCAAATCCATGCCCGGCGTGTTCAGGCGGGTGGTGGTGTCGATCATGCGGCGATAGCCGGCCTCGTCCAGCGCGTCCTTCTTCAGCGCCGCCGAGAGCACGCCCACGCCCAGGGGCTTGCCCAGCACCAACACGTCGCCGGGGTGCGCCCCGGCGTTGCGCTTGACCCGGTCGGGGTGAACCAGCCCGAGCACCACCAGGCCGTAGATGGGTTCGACCGAGTCGATGGTGTGCCCACCGGCGATCGGGATGCCGGCCTGCCGGCACACGCTTTCGCCGCCTTGCAGGATGCGGCCGATGACCTCCAGCGGCAGTACATTGACCGGCATGCCCACGAGACCCAGCGCGAGGATGGGCCGCCCGCCCATGGCATAGACGTCGGAGATCGCATTGGTGGCCGCGATGCGTCCGAAGTCGTGCGGGTCGTCGACGATGGGCATGAAGAAGTCGGTGGTGGCGATCAGGGCCTGGTGGTCGTTGAGACGGTAGACGGCGGCATCGTCGGCCGTCTCGATGCCCACCATCAGCGCCTCGGGCACCGGCAGGCCGCGCGTGCTGCGCAGGATCTCGGACAGCACCCCCGGAGCGATCTTGCAGCCGCAGCCCCCACCGTGGGACAGCGAAGTCAGACGCGGAATGGCACAAGCGGTCATGGATGAAGGCCTCGGGCAGTCGTTCGGGCGCGGGCAGCCCGTGGTGTGACAATGCCCGCATCGGCAATTGTGCGGGAATCGACGATGGTGGACATCGACACACCCTTGTTGCGCCAGCTGGGGCGCGATGCCCTGTCCCTGGCCTTGATCGATGCCCGCAACTGTACGTTGCGCCGCTTCGAGGCCTTCGAGCGGGCCGGCAGGCTGCAGGTGCCCTGCCTGCCCGAACTCGACCCGCCGCTGTGGGTACTGGGCCATGTGGCCTGGTTCCAGGAACACTGGATCGGCCGCAATGTGGAACGCTACCGCGGCGCCCAGGCCGACCCGACCCGGCCGAAGCTGGCCTGCGTCGTGCCGCAGGCCGACGCCTGGTACGACCCCTCGCGCGTGCCGCACGACGAGCGCTGGTCGCTGGTTCTGCCCGATGCCGCCGAGACACGCGCCTACCTGGTGGACACCCTGGAGGCCACGCTCGACCTGCTGGCCGGCGCCCCCGAGACCGACGAGGGCCTGTATTTCTTCCGACTGGCGCTGTTCCATGAGGACAGGCACGCCGAGACCTTCGCCTGCATGGCCCAGACCTTGGGGATCGCGATGCCCGATGTGGCCCCGCCCGAGCCGTGCACCCCGCGCGCTCCGCTGGTGGTGCCGCACTGCCGCTGGACGCTGGGCCGTCCGCGCGGCGAGGGCTTCGTCTTCGACAACGAGAAGTGGGCCCACGAGGTGCGTCTGCCCGAGTTCGAGATCGATGCCCAGCCGGTGAGCTGGGCCCAGTACCTGGAGTTCATCGACGATGGGGGCTACGACGACCCCCGCTGGTGGAGCGAGGCAGGCTGGGCCTGGGTACAGCGCGAGGCGCGCACCGCGCCGCGCCATGTCGAGCAGGTGCGCCACGGCGTGCTGGTGCGACGCTTCGGGGTGCTGACCCAGGTGCCGCTGGCTGCGCCGGCCACGCACGTGAGCTGCCACGAGGCCGAGGCCTGGTGCCGCTGGGCCGGACGGCGCCTGCCCTTCGAGGAGGAATGGGAGGCCGCGCAGGCCCTGGGCCGTCGCCAGGGCCTGCGCAGTGGTGAGGTCTGGGAATGGACGGCCAGCCGTTTCGAACCTTACGCGGGCTTCGAGCCCGATCCCGACCGCGACTACTCGCTGCCCTGGTTTGGCACGCACCGCGTGCTCAAGGGCGGGTCGATGGCCACGCGCGGCAGGCTGAAGGATCCGAAGTACCGCCACTTCCACCTGCCGCACCGCAACGACATCTTCTGCGGCTTTCGCTCCTGCGCCCTGTGAGGCACGGGCTCAGGCCCGGGGCTGCCGGTAGCTCCACCACGGCAGCACCGCGCGCAGGCTGAGCACCTCGCCGCAGCGCTCGGGCGTGTAGCCGGGCAGGGCGGCCAGTTCGGCCTGCCAGGACGGGTCTCGCAGCACCTGCATCAGCCGTTGCACGGCCGGTTGCTCCAGCGACGGGGCGAGCACGGCCAGCACGTAGCGCTCCTGGGCCAGCGGCAGGAAGTCCAGGCCGCGCAGGCGTGCGACGGTCTCGATGCCGAAGCCGGCATCGGCCTGGCCGCTGGCCACGGCCTCGGCCACGGCCGCATGCGAAGGTTCGGTGCGCGCCGCGCTGGACAGCCGGTGCACCGCCAGCCCCGCCTGTGCGCACAGTTCCTCGAACAGCACGCGCGAGCCCGTGCCCGCCGGGCGGATCACGAAGCGCAGGCCGGGGCGGATCAGGTCGGCCAAGCCGTGCAGGCCCAGCGGGTTGCCGCGCGCGACGATCAGGCCCTGGTGGCGCTGCGCGAAGCCGATGAGCTTGTGGCGTCCCGGCCGCAGCCTGGGCCGGTAGGTGCGCGCCGTGGCCGAGCGGCGATCGGCGTCCAGACGCAGATGGAAGCCGGCCACCAAGCAGCGCCCCTCGTTGAGCGCCTCCAGCGCATCGATGCTGCCGCTGAACTGCAAATCCAGGTGCAGGCCCGCGCGGGCCGAGCGCTCGCGCAGGCGCGGCAGGGCCTCATCGTGGCTGGCTTGCAGGCTCAGCACGAGGGCCTGCGCGTCGAAGACCACGGCAAAGGCCCGCTCGAGCTCGCCGCGCAGGGCCTCGATCTGGGGTGTGAGCCTCGCACGGGCGCGGCGCTCGGCCCACAGCAGCTTGTCGCCCAAGGGCGAGAGCTGTGCGCGCTGCCCCTTCACCCACAGCACCAGCGGCTGGCCCAGCTCGGCTTCCCAACGCTTGAGTTCGCCCCACACATGGCGGTAGGAGAGCTTCAGCTCGCGCGCCGCAGCCGAGATGGACCCCCCCCGGTGGATGGCCTCGAGCAGCCGCATCAGCGGGTGATGCAGGTCTTCGACCGGCTCGTCCGGTGCGCACAGCGCATAGCGCAGCGAAATCCTATGCATGGGGCTTCATATCGCCTTGGCGGGAAGGGAGGCCTAGCATAACGAGCATGACCCGATCCTCTGCATGAACACCTTGGCCGACAGCATCGCTCAGGCGATCGCGCTCCTTTTGTCCTTCGACCCGCGCCTGTGGAGTATCGTGGCGCTGTCGCTGCAGGTCAGTGGCGCAGCCAGCCTCATCGCGATGGGGTTGGGGCTGGGGCTGGGCGCCTGGATCGCGGTGAGCCGTTTCGCCGGCCGCCAGGCGGTGCTCGTGCTGCTCAACACCTCGCTGGCCCTGCCGGCGGTGGTGGTGGGGCTGATGGTCTACCTGCTGCTGTCGCGCGCGGGGCCGCTGGGGTCGCTGGGCCTCCTTTTTACGCCCACGGCGATGGTGGTCGCCCAGGTGGTGCTGGTGCTGCCCATCGTCACCGCGCTGGTGCGCCAGCATCTGGAAAGTGCGATGAACGATCACGGCGAGCAGTTGCGCTCGCTCGGGGCGGGGCGCTTGTGCAGTGCCCTGATCCTGGCCTGGGACGAGCGCACGGCGCTGGCCACGGTGGCCCTGGCGGCCTTCGGCCGCGCGATTGCCGAGGTGGGCGCCGTGATGATCGTGGGCGGCAACATCGACGGCGTCACGCGCGTGATGACCACCGCGATCGCGCTGGAGACCAGCAAGGGCGACCTGCCGCTGGCCCTGGGACTGGGGCTGGTGCTGCTGGCGGTGGTGTTGGCGCTGAACGTGCTGATCGCGGCCTTGCGCCAGTGGCGCGAACGGCAGGACGAGGCCGACGCATGAGCGCTCGCGCACGGCTGCTCCGAAGAGAGCGCGTCCTTCCGTCGGGGACGCGGTCACGCAGCAACCGGAGGATCGTGCAGTGAGCGCATCGTCGACGCCTTTGCGCCTGGTGAGCCGCTCGTCGCGCGCGCAGCCGGCCCTGCAGATCGGGCTGGAGGGCGCCAGCGTGCGTTTTGGCGGCAAGACGGCGCTGCACGGCGTGGACCTCAAAGTGCATGCCGGCGAGCGGATCGCCTTCGTCGGGGCCAATGGTTCGGGCAAGAGCACGCTGCTGCGGGTCTTGCATGGGCTGGTGCCGCTGACCGAAGGCCGCCGGTACTGCGGCCGGCGTGAGGACGGACGGGCCTGGCGCCAGGCGATGGTGTTCCAGCGCCCGCACATGCTGCGGCTGAGCGTGCGCCACAACGTGGCCCTGGGCCTGTGGCTGGCCGGTGTGCCCTGGCGTGAATGCGCCGCGCGTGCCGATGAAGCCCTGCGCCGGGTGGGGCTGCACACCCAGGCCGACCGGGCGGCCCGGGTGCTGTCGGGCGGTCAGCAGCAGCGCGTGGCGTTGGCACGGGCCTGGGCCCTGCAGCCCGATGTGCTGCTGCTGGACGAGCCCACCGCCAGCCTGGACCCCTCGGCCAAGCGTGAGGTGGAGGCCTTGATCGAGCAGTTCGCCGGCCAGGGGCTCACCGTGCTGATGAGCTCGCACAACCTGGGCCAGGTGCGGCGCCTGGCCACCCGTGTCGTCTACCTCGAGCAGGGCCGGCTGCTGGCCGATGTCGATGTCGATCGCTTCTTCCACGGCGAGCTGCCGCGACAGGCGCAACTCTTCCTCAAAGGAGAACTGCCATGGCGCTGACACGCGGGCGACTGATTCGCCTGGCCGCCCTCGGGCTGCTGGCCGCCGCAGCGGGCCTGTCGCAGGCTCAGGAGCGTTTCATCGTGATGGCCTCGACGACTTCGACCGAGCAGTCCGGCCTGTTCGCCCACCTGCTGCCGGCCTTCCGGCAGGCCACCGGGATCGAGGTGCGGGTGGTGGCCCTGGGCACCGGCCAGGCGCTGGAGATAGGCCGGCGGGGCGATGCGGATGTTGTCTTCGTGCATGACCAGGACGCCGAGGAGAAGTTCGTCGCCGAAGGCTTCGGCCTGAAGCGCTTTGCGGTGATGTACAACGATTTCGTGCTCGTGGGCCCGAGCAGCGACCCGGCGGGCGTCAGGGGGCGCGACATCGTGGCCGGCTTGCGCAAGGTGGCGGCCGCCGGCGCCCCCTTCATCTCCCGCGGCGACAAGAGCGGCACCCATGCGGCCGAACTGCGCTATTGGAAGGCTGCGGGCATCGATGCGCCCGACACCCGCGTGAGCGGCTACAAGGCCTGCGGATGCGGCATGGGGCCGGCGCTGAACATCGCGTCCGGCAGCCAGGCCTACGTGCTCACCGACCGCGGCACCTGGCTGTCGTTCAGGAACCGCGGCGACCTGGCCGTGTTGGTCGAGGGGGACCGGCGGCTGTTCAACCAATATGGCGTGATCGTGGTCCACCCGGCGCGCCATCCGCATGTGAAGCGCGAGCTGGCGCAGGCCTTCGTCGACTGGGTGGTCTCCGACGCCGGGCAGGCGGCGATCGCGGCCTACCGCATCGGTGGCGAGCCTTTGTTCTTCCCGAACGCGAAGACCGCTCCTTGAGCGGAGGTCAAGCCGGCGAGGTGCCTGCCTTGCGCAGCTTGCGGTACAAGGTGTTGCGCCCGATGCCCAGTTGCCGGGCCGCTTTCGAGACATTGCCGCCAGCGGCGGCGACGGCGCGGCGGATGGTCTCCAGCTCGACGGCCTGCAGCGTGGCCGCCGCAGGAGCGGCGGTGGCGGGCGTCGCCGGCCGCTCGACGAGCGCCGGCGGGGGCATTGCGGCCGTGGGTGCACTGGGCCACAGGGTGGGCCAGTTGAAGAAGGCGCGCAGATAGAGCGCCCGCTCGGGCCGGCCGGGGCACTGCGACGCGACCTTCAGCGGTTCGTCGCCGTGGCGCCGGCAATGGTCGATGACCTCGCCGACGGTGACCCCGAGCACGGCCTGCAGCCCCTGCACCCGCAGGGCCGCGGCACTGAGGCCGAGCTCCTGCAAGGCGGTACGGTTCGCGCCCAGCACAGCCCCGTCGGGGGACACCGCCAGCAGGCCCTCGCGCACCGTGCCCAGCATCTCGGGCCGCGGATGGAAATGCAGCCGCAGCCCCTGGCGGAAGCGGTCGCTGAACCAGTGGTTTTCGATCATCTGGGCCGACAGGCTCACCAGCGCCAGCGTGTGCGGGTGGTAGGAACGCTGGTCGCCGGTCACGTCCAGCACTCCCATCACCTGGCCCGCATGGTCGAAGATGGGGCAGGCCGAGCAGGTCAGGAAGTGGTTGGCCCGCACGAAGTGCTCGCTGCCATGCACTAGCGTGGGCGTCTCGTCGAACAGGGCCGTGCCGATCGCGTTGGTGCCCTTGGTGGCCTCGGACCAGTTCACGCCGGGCGCCAGGGCGATCTGCTGGGCCTTTTCCATGAAGCCGTCGTCGCCCAGGCTGTGCAGGATGGTGCCCTGGCTGTCGGTGAGCACCACCAGGCTGCGGGTGAAGACGATCTGCTCGAACAGCATCTCCATCACCGGCACCGCATGTCGCCACAGCCGCTGGTTGCGCTCGCGCATCTCGCGCAGGCGGGTCTGGGGCACGGGGCTCAGGTCCGGCACGGCACGGGCGTCCACGCCCAGGGCGGCGCAGCGTTCGTGGCTGCGCGCAATCGCGCTGTCGTGGGCGGCTGGCACCAGGGCCGAGCCGGTGGGTGCCCAGGGCTCGCGGGAGCGTCCGGCGGGGCTGTCGAACGGGGGCATGGCGTCTCCTGGCCTTCGGGTCGGGCGTGTCGCCCGCGGCGGCGATCGCCGGGCCCCGGCCGCGACACGGCGGCCGGAGGCGATCACCGCCTGCCAGTGTGGCACCGGGGGGGCGGCTTGCCAAGGCGGGGCCGCCCGGGGGCAGGTGTCCCAGCCTGGAACAGCGGCCGCGCCGGACCCCCCGGAAAACCCGGGTTAGGCCTAGGTTTGCAGCCTCGCGGCCTCGGAAGAAGATTGCATCGCACCGGACCAGGGCGCGGCCATGCCGCGCCGCACGAACCCACCAGCCAACCGAAAGGCGAGCCATGCAAAAGGTTCTGCACATCAATCCCGAGAAGTGCACCGGCTGTCTGCAATGCGAGATGGCCTGCAGCTTCGAGAACTACGGGGTGTATGCGACGTCCAAGTCGCGCATCAAGGTCTTCGACTTCCACCACACCGGCCGCAAGGTGCCCTACACCTGCACACAGTGCGACGAGGCCTGGTGCCTGCATGCCTGCCCGGTGGAGGCCATCACGATCGACAAGATGACCGGCGCCAAGGTGGTGAGCGAAACCACCTGCGTGGGGTGCAAGGTCTGCACCATCGCCTGCCCCTTCGGCACCATCAACTACGTGCAGGAGACCGGCAAGGTCCAGAAATGCGATCTGTGCGGCGGCAAGCCGGCCTGTGCCGAAGCCTGCCCCACCCAGGCCATCACCTTCGTCGATGCCAACTGGACCGGCCTGGACCGCATGAAGGCCTGGGCCGACAAGCTCGGCAACCAACCGGCAGCCGCCTGAAAGGAGTGCATCATGTCCTGGGCTGGCAAGATCCTGCGCGTGAACCTCACCACCGGTGAGTGCAAGAGCGAACCGCTGAACATGACCTGGGCCAAGCAGTACCTGGGTTCGCGTGGCCTCGCATCGAAGTACCTGACCAGCGAGATCGACCCGAAGGTCGATCCGCTGTCGCCGGACAACAAGATCATCTGGGCCACCGGCCCGCTGACGGGCACGATGGCCTCCACCGGCGGGCGCTATACGGTGGTCACCAAGGGGCCGCTGACCGGCGCCATCGCCTGCTCGAACTCGGGCGGCTACTGGGGCGCCGAGCTGAAGATGGCCGGCTGGGACATGGTCATCTTCGAGGGCCGGTCACCCAAGCCCGTCTATCTGTCCATCGAAGACGACAAGGCCGAGCTGCGCGATGCCGCCCATCTGTGGGGCAAGTCGGTGTGGGAGACCGAGGAGATCATCAAGAAGCAGCACCAGGACCCGCTCACCCGCATCTCCAGCATCGGGCAGGCGGGCGAGAACCTGGTCCTGTTCGCCGCGGTGGTCAACGACCTGCACCGCGCTGCCGGCCGCTCCGGCGTGGGCGCGGTGATGGGCAGCAAGAACCTCAAGGCCATCGCCGTGCGCGGCACCAAGGGCGTGGGCAACATCGCCAACCCCAAGGAGTTCATGAAGGTCACCTTCGAGAAGAAGAAGATCCTCGCCGACAACGCCGTCACCGGCCAGGGCCTGCCCACCTATGGCACCCAGGTGCTGATGAACGTGATCAACGAGGTGGGGGCGCTGCCCACGCGCAACCACCGTGACAGCCAGTTCGAAGGGGCCAAGGACATCTCGGCCGAGGCCATGGCCACGCCGCGCAAGAGCGATGGCAAACCCCAGCTCGTGACCAACCAGGCCTGCTTCGGCTGCACCATCGCGTGCGGTCGCATCAGCAAGATCGACCAGACCCACTTCTCGGTGGAGAACAAGCCGCAGTACTGGGGGGCCTCCGGCGGCCTGGAGTACGAGGCGGCCTGGGCGCTGGGCGCAGCCAACGGCGTGAACGACCTGGAGGCGCTGCAGTATGCCAACCTGATCTGCAACGAACAGGGCATGGACCCGATCTCCTTTGGCGCCACCATCGGTGCGGTGATGGAGCTCTACGAGATGGGCGTGCTCAAGAAGGAGCAGATCGGCATCGAGGCGCCCTTCGGCTCGGCCAAGGCCCTGTGCGAGCTGGCCGACATGACGGCCAAGGGCGTGGGCTTCGGCAAGGAGATCGGGCAGGGCAGCAAGCGGCTTTGCGCGAAGTACGGCCATCCCGAGCTGTCGATGAGTGTCAAAGGCCAGGAGTTCCCAGCCTACGATGCCCGCGGTATCCAAGGCATGGGCCTGACCTATGCCACCAGCAACCGCGGAGCCTGCCACCTGCGCAGCTACACCGTGGCCTCCGAGATCCTGGGCATCCCGATGAAAACCGACCCGCTGGTGGCCGATGGCAAGCCCGAGCTGGTCAAGGCCTTCCAGGACGCCACGGCCGTGTTCGACTCCGCCGGTATCTGCATCTTCACCAGCTTCGCCTGGGGCCTGGCCGATGTGCAGCCGCAGGTGGCCGCGGCCTGTGGCGAGGAGTTCACGCTGGAATACCTCAACGAGGTGGGCGAGCGCATCTGGAACATGGAGCGCGACTTCAACAACCGGGCCGGCTTCACCGCCAAGGACGACACCCTGCCGCCGCGTCTGCTCAACGAAGGGGCCAAGACCGGACCGGCCAAGGGTCTGACCAGCAAGCTGCCCGAGATGCTGCCCAAGTATTACGAGGTGCGCGGCTGGACACCCGATGGCCAGCTCAAACCGGAGACGCGCGCCCGCCTGGGCCTGTGACCCCGGCTGTCTGACCCCGTGGGGCGGCCCAGCGCGCTGGCGCCGCCCCTTGTTTTTTGGAGCCTTTCATGAAGCACGTCATCCTCGGCGCCGGCCCGGCCGGCGTGATCGCCGCGGAGACCTTGCGCAAGCACGCCCCGCGCGACGAGATCGTCCTGATCGGCGACGAGCGCGAGCCACCGTACTCGCGCATGGCCATTCCCTACCTGCTGATCGGCAACATCGGCGAGCCGGGCACCTACCTGCGCAAGGCCCCCGATCACTTCCAGCGCCTGAACATCCAGGTGCGCCAGCAGCGCGCCAAGCGGCTCGACGCAGCCGCGCGCCGCCTCACGCTCGATGACGACAGCGTGCTTGGCTTCGACACCTTGCTGATCGCCACCGGCTCCAGCCCGGTGCGCCCGCCCATCCCCGGCATGAACCTGCCCGGCGTGCATCCCTGCTGGACGCTGGAGAACGCGCGCGCCATCGAGCGCCTGGCGGTCAAGGGTGCACGTGTGCTGCAGATGGGCGCCGGCTTCATCGGCTGCATCATCATGGAGGCCTTGGCCATGCGGGGCGTGCAGCTCACGGTGGTGGAAATGGGCGATCGCATGGTGCCGCGCATGATGGGGCCCACGGCCGGTGGCATGATCAAGCGCTGGGTGGAATCCAAGGGGGTGACGGTCTTCACCGGCACGCGCGTGGAGGCCATCGAGAGCGGCACGCCGCTGAAGGTGCGTCTGTCCAACGGACAGCACCTGAGCGTCGATCTCGTGATCAGCGCCACCGGCGTGAAACCCAACATCGGCTTCCTCGAGAACTCGGGTGTGACTTGCCTGCAGGGGGTGTTGACCGATGAGCACATGCGCACCAACGTCCCGGGCATCTATGCCGCCGGCGACTGCGCCGAGGCGCTGGACCTGGTGACGGGCCGGCCCATCGTCAGCGCGATCCAGCCCAACGCGGCCGACCAGGCCTACGTCGCAGCGATGAACATGGCCGGCAAGGCGGCCGTGCTCAAAGGCGTGACGCAGATCAACGTGCTTGACACTCTGGGGCTCATCAGCACGAGCTTCGGGGACTGGCAAGGGGTGCCGGGGGGTGATCGGGTGGAACTCACCGACGAGGCCGGCTGGAAGCACCTGAGCCTGCAGTTCGACGGGGATCGTCTGGTGGGCTGCAACAGCATCGGCTGGACCGACCATGTGGGGGTGATGCGCGGCCTGGTGGAAGGCCGGGTGCGCCTGGGCGCGTGGAAGGACCGCCTGCTGCGCGAGCCCACGCGGCTGATGGAGGCCTACCTCGCCTGCGCGCAGTCGCAGCACCAGTGGCAGGCGGCCCGGCTGAAAGCCGCGGCATGATGTGCCCATGAAGATCACCTTCAAGCTCTACGCCACACTGACCGATTACCTGCCGCCGCAGGCGCGCAGCGACAACCGCATCGAGCTCGATGTGGATCCGCAGGCCACGATCGAGCAGATCGTGGCCCCGTTCAACCTGCCGATGAAGCTCGTGCACCTGGTGCTGGTCAACGGCGTCTTCGTGCCGCCGCAGGAGCGCTCCACCCGCCGCCTGCAGGAGGGCGACGTGCTGGCGATCTGGCCCCCCATCGCCGGGGGCTGAGGGCCATGCAGTCGCACTATCCCGAGTGCTTCGAGCGGGAGATGGGCTGCACCGAGGCCGAATGGCTGGGATGGCTGCCGGGCGCGGTCGCCCAGGCCGCGCTGCGGCTCCAGCCGGGACGGGCGCAGGTGGCGCTTGGCGCCGGCTGCCTGCATCTGCGCTGGCAGCCCCTGCCGCCGCGGCGGATCGCGCTGGTGCAATTGCCGCGCCTGTTCGTGTCCTTCCGCTTCGAGGGGGTGGGGCCGGCGCAGCGACAGGCCTTCATGCGCCACTTTGACTTGTACATGCAGCGCGGCGGGGGATGAGGCCGGCGCCGGCCCGCCTGCTGCACGCGGCCGGCTTGGTATGGTGGCGGCTGTCGAGCATCACCCTGCGGGTTCCTCCATGTCCGTCCTGTCCCTCGTGCTGCGCCGCCTGCGCGCGGCGATCCCCGGTCTTCTCGCCGTCGCTGGCTGGGTGCCGATGGCCCCGGTGCATGCCGCCGACGAGGTGCCCTTCATCACCACCCCCGACCACGTGACCCAGGCGATGCTGGAGCTCGCCCGAGTAGGGCCGGACGATTTCCTCGTCGATCTCGGCTCGGGCGATGGCCGCATCGTCATCACCGCGGCACGCCGCTTCGGGGCCCGCGGTCTGGGGGTGGAGATCGTGCCGGAGCTGGTGGCCCGCAGCATCGTGAATGCGCGCCAGGCCGGCGTGGCCGACCGCACCGAGTTTCGTGTGCAGGACCTGTTCCACACCGACCTGTCGCATGCCAGCGTGGTCACGATGTACCTGCTGCCCGAGGTCAATCTGGCGCTGCGGCCGCGGCTGGAGCAACTGGCCCCCGGCACCCGCATCGTTTCGCACGACTGGGACCTGGGCGATTGGCTGCCCGATGAGAGCCGCACCCTGGACGTGCCCGACAAACCGGTGGGCCGCGAGAAGCTCAGCCGCTTGTACCTGTGGGTGGTGCCGGCGCGGGTGGAGGGGCTGTGGTGCGGTCTCGGCGACGGACGAGGCCTGACGCTGAGCCTGCGCCAGCGCCATCAGGTGTTCGATGCCACCTTGGGCCGCGAGGGCCGGGCGGCATTGGGACTGGTGGGGCGTATCCACGGGCGGTGGCTCGCCGCGCTGCAGGCAGGACGCGGCACGGACGGGACGTGGCGCTGGTCGCTCGAAGGCGGGCAGCTTCACCTGGTGCACTCCGGCGATGCCGCCTGGGCACGCACGGGCCTGCGGTTCGAGCGCGCCGGCGGCGCCGGCTGCAGTGCGCCCTGATGCGCTATCGTTGCAGGAATTCCTGTGTGCAGAGGAACCGACGACCATGCATCCTTTCTTCCTTGCGAACGACCCCGTGCGGGGCGGTGAACCGGGCGACAAGGCCGAGAAGTCCGACAAGGCGGGCAACCTCGCCGAGCGTCTGGTTTTCCAGTCGCGCTTCATCCTGGTCTTTGGCGAGATCAATCCGGCCGTCGCGCGCACGACCTGCGAGAAGCTGATCGCGATGGCGCAGGAGTCCGATGCCCCGATCCACGTGCTGGTGTCCTCGCCGGGCGGCCATGTGGAGTCGGGCGATGCCATCCACGACATGATCCGCTTCGTGCGTGCACCGGTCACCACCATCGGTACCGGCTGGGTGGCCAGTGCCGGCACGCACATCTTCCTGGCCGCGCCCAGGGAGCGCCGTGTGTGCCTGCCCAACACGCGCTTCATGATCCACCAGCCCGGCGGCGGCGCTGGCGGCCAGGCCACCGACATCGCCATCCAGGCGCGCGAGATCCTGCGCATCCGCGAGCGCATCGCCCGCCACACCGCGGCGGCCACCGGGCAACCGCTGGAGAAGGTGCAGGCCGACATGGAGCGCGACTATTGGATGAACGCGCAGGAGGCGATCGACTACGGCATCGTCTCGCGCATCATCGAGCGCTACACGGAGCTGGGCTGAACGCCGCAAGGCGCCTGGTCGTGCTCGCGCACGCCGTGCCGGCGCAACACCTGTGCCTGGCCGGCCTGACCCGGCTCGCGTGGGGTGCAGTGCTCGGCCGAGGGTGTGCGTGAGTGTTAGCCGCTGGCTGGGTTGAGGTTCAGGCCACCTATGCGGTGCTGGTGGCGCGCACCTCGGCCAGCGTGGTCACGCCGGCCAGCACCTTGAGGATGCCGTCCTGTCGCAGGGTGCGCAGCCCCTCGGACAGGGCCTGGCGCAACAGGGTGTCGGCGCGCGCGCCGGTCTGGATCAGGTGGCGCAACTCGCGGCTGACCACCATCAGCTCATGCAGGCCCGCCCGGCCCCTGAAGCCGGTGTGGTTGCATTTTTCGCAGCCGGGGCTGTCGTGGTGCATCAGGCGGCCGTCACGGCCGTGGCGCTCGATCCAGCCGTTCAGCACGGCTTCGCGCGTGAAGCGCGGGTCGTCCTTCGGGCACACGTGCAGGTAGTCGGCCAGCAGTTCCTCGACTTCCTCGGCGGTGGCGGGGCGGCTGGTGCGGCATTCGTTGCACAGCCGGCGCACCAGGCGCTGCGCCAGCACGGCCAGCAGCGAGTCGGCGAAGTTGAAGGGGTCCATGCCCATGTCGAGCAGGCGCGTGACGGTCTCCGGTGCGCTGTTGGTGTGCAGGGTGGACAGCACGAGGTGTCCGGTGAGCGAGGCCTCGATCGCGATCTGCGCGGTTTCCTGATCGCGGATCTCGCCGACCATGATCACATCGGGGTCGGCGCGCAGGAAGGCGCGCAGGGCCTTGGCAAAGGTCCAGTCGATCTTGGGGTTGACCTGCACCTGGCGCAACCCGGGCTGGGTGATCTCCACCGGGTCCTCGGCCGTCCAGATCTTTCGTTCGGGCACGTTGATGTAGCTCAACGCCGAATGCAGCGTGGTGGTCTTGCCCGAGCCGGTGGGGCCCACGCACAGCACCAGGCCGTGCGGGCGCTCCATCGCCTGCTGCAGTCGCTCGAGGTTGTCGCTGGCCAGGCCGAGCTGGTCCAGCGGGATGGGCTTGGCCGAGGCCAGGATGCGCATCACCACGTCTTCGAGGTTGTTGTTCGTGGGGATGGTGGCCACACGAAGCTCAAGCCGGTGCCCGGGCATGAAGCGGGCGAAGTTGATCTTCCCGTCTTGCGGCTTGCGGCGCTCGGAGATGTCGAGGTCGCACATGATCTTGATGCGCGCGACCAGGGCATTGCGGTAGGTGTGGGGCAGTTCCAGATAGGGTTGCAGCAGGCCGTCCTTGCGGAAGCGCACCTTCACCTTCTCGCGGCCCGGGTAGCATTCGATGTGGATGTCGGAGGCCCCCTGCTGATGCGCATCGACGATCATCGTGTTGATCAGTCGCACCAGCGAATTGTCCGACTGCTCGATCAAGGGCTCGTCGATCCCCTCGTCGGCGGCTGCGGGGCTGTCCTTCTCCAGCGATTCGACAAGACGACCGGCCGTGTCGGGCTCGAACTCGATCGGCGCGAGTTGTGCGTGCAGCGACCACACGTCGCTGCCGATCTTCTCGTAGGCCTGGCGGATCGCCAGACCCAGGCTGCCCACCCGGGCCAGGGCGGGCACGATCTTGAGCTGGCTGACGAACTCCAGTTCCTCCAGGGCCTCGCGCTGCGAGGGATCTTCCATCGCCACGGCGAGCCGCCCGTCCCACAGCAGCAGCGGCAGCACCTCCAGGCGCGAGGCCATCGCGAAGGGGATCTTGCGCAGCGCCTCCACGTCGGTGGGGAAGTTCGTCACGTCCACCAACGGATAGCCCATCTTGTGGGCCAGCGCGGTCTGCAGATCCTGGCGCGAGACCAGTTGCATGCGCACCAGCAGCTCGCCCAGCGGCACGCTGCGGTCTGAGCGTTGCTGCGCCAGGGCCTCTTCGAGCTGCGCCGGCGTGATCATGCCCAGCGACACCAGGGCCTCGCCGATGCGCATCATCGGCATGCGCGCTTGCTGTTCGAGGGCGGCCTTGAGCTGCTCGGGCTCGACGATCTGTCGAGTGAGCAAGATGTCGCCGAGCTTGCGCTCGCGCAGGGCCTCTTGCTCGCGCACGGCCTGCTCGACTTGCTCGGCCGTGGCGGCCCGGTGCGAGACGAGCACGTCGCCGATGCGTGGACCGAGCTCGACGCGCTCATAGGCCGAGCGCGGCACGAACAGCCGGTGCACGCCCCCGTGCTCGTCCACCGGCGGGAAGAGGAACAGCCCGGCGTCGGTCTCCACATGGCCCACCGTCTCGCCGGTCAGCGCCTGGCCCTGGCGCATGTGCACGCGGTAAGGGGTGCGTGGGCGGGCATCGAGCAGCCCGGCGCGGTTGTCCTGCTCGTCCAGAGGCTGGGCCGGCAGCACCTCGCGCAGGGTCAGGGTGCGGAACTGCTCGAAGCGCAGCGACATCGTCGTGCGTGCCGGCGGCACTTGCACATAGGCCACCCGCTCCTCGGGCACGAAGAAGATGAGCCGGCCCGACAGGAGCCGCTGGTTCAGGCCCTCGATGTCACATGCGATCGGCTGCTGCTGTTCCTGTGCGGCCGGGTAGGCGGCAAAGGGCGGGGTGGGCCAGCGGAAGGCGGCATGCCGGGACTTCTCACGTGCAGGCACAGCGGGCGCCTCGTGCAAGGGCATCGGGAGGGTGTCGGTCGTCATGGTCGTGGTCGGCGCAGTCCGCGGGCACCTTGCCCAGGCTGCCGTCTACTGTCGGGCACCGGCGACTGGCCTGAGCCTCGGAATAAACCGGCATCGGCCGTCCTGTTTCGCGGATGCCTGCGAAGCGCCCGCCTTGCTGGCGTGTGCCGGCGCTTGGCATACTGTCGCATTGGTGCGACGCGCGCCGCCTTCTCATGCTTTGACGACCCATCGCTTGGACTTCTCCGTCGTTGCTCTGGCCAGCGCCGTGCTGGGACTGCTGCTGGCCCTGGTGCTGGCCCTGACGATTCCCTACGTCCCCGACGCGGAGGGAGCGGGCTACTGGGTCTTGGCTTTTTTGCCCTTGGGCCTGGGCAGCGCCTTGATCGCGCGCGGTGAGCAGTTGCCGGTGCTGCTGCTGCTGTTGCGCGAGCCCCTGCTGCTGCTGGGCTATGCGCTGTTGCTCATCGGGTTGAGGCACTACCTGCGTCTGGGTCGGCCCTGGACGCTGGCCGGGACCGTCGTGTTCGCCGGGATGGTGCTGTCGGCGTTCTTCGTCGCGGTGTTTCCCAACCCCGAGGCCCGCTTGGCCGTGCGCACCGGTGGCATTGCCATCCTGATGGGGGCGGCGGTGTGGAGCCTGCGCGGCATCGGCAGTGGTGGGCTTCGGGCGGTGCGGCTGTTCCTGCAGGGGGCTTGCGGCCTGATCGCCTTGCTGGCCGTGTTGCGTCTGCTCGCGCTGGGTTTGCTCGCCCTGGGGGTTGCGCTGCCCGGGGTGGGGCGCATGCTGGGCATCCAACTGGCCAGCATGGTCACCACGCTGTGCGTGCTGGCGGTCATCTGCGGTCTGACCCTGCTGATGACGGCCCGGATGAACGAGGCCCTGCTGCAGTTGACCATCCGAGACCCGCTCACCGGGGTGCTCAACCGGCGCGGTCTGGACGATGCGATGGGCACCGTGCTGGCCTTCGCCCGGCGGGTGGGCCGTCCGGTGGCGGTGCTGGCCTGTGACATCGACCACTTCAAGCGCGTGAACGACACCCATGGCCATGCCCAGGGCGATGCGGTGCTGCGGGATTTTGCCGCGCTCCTGGCCGAGCACCTGCCCCAGGCCGACCTCGTCGGCCGCCTCGGCGGCGAGGAGTTCGCCGTGGTCCTGCCCGGCGCCGACGGCCCTGAGGCCCTGCGCGAGGCCGAACGCCTGCGGGCGGTGGTGGCGGCCCATGCCTTTTCGGTGCAGGGGCAGCGCCTGCCGCTGACCGCCAGCTTCGGCGTGGCCTCGGCTCCCGGTGCACAGGCCTCCTGGACCGAGCTGATCGCCCGGGCCGATGCCGCGCTGTATGACGCCAAGGCCCAAGGGCGCAACCGCTGCGTGCTGGCCCCGTCGGCCTCGGCCGAGGGGCCGCGCACCGAGCCTGCCGTCCTTGTGGCGGGAGGGTAGGGCCATGAACCTGGGCGCACCACAGTACTGGGGCCTGCTGCTGGCCATGATGTTGCTGTCACTGATCGTGCTGGGCCTGCTGGCCCTGCTGCGGCGTGTGGCGGCCGACCAACCAGGCCCGGAGGTCTGGACGCGCGCGCTGGCCTGGGTGGTGCTGGGCATGGGCCTGGCTGGCGTGGCCGCGCTGCACACCGGCACGGCCTGGCGGATCGCCTATGCCTTCGGTTCGGGCTTGTTACTGCTGGGGATCGGCCTGCTGGGCGAGGGCCTGCGGCGCTTCCAGGGCCAGCGCATGCGCATGCGAGGGGTCCTGACCGTGGTGGCGGCTGCCGTGAGCGTCATCCTCGTGTTCGAAGCCGGGGGGCGGTCCTTCGGCAGCCTCTTGTGGGTTTCGGCGGTGGCGGCGCTGATGTGGTTGAACGTCGGTTGGGTGGCCTGGCACAGCATGAGGCCGGGCTTCCTGGCGATCCACCTCGGGCTGCTGCTCAGCGCCCTGGTGCTGGCGGCCGGGTGGATCACGCGGGGCGCCGTGCTGGCACAGGCGGGGCCGCAGCATTGGCGCGACGCCTTGCCCGAGGCCAATGCCTGGCTGCTGATGTTGTCCTTCGTCGCCTCGGGCACGCTGGCCCTGCTGTTCGTGCTGCTGGTCAACTTCCGCCTGGCCGAGAAGCTGCGGGCCGAGGCCGTGCGCGACCCCCTCACCGGGGCGCTCAACCGGCGCGGCTTCGAAGACCGCAGCAGCCGTCTGATGGCGCTGTCGGCCCAGTTGGGCCAGTCGGTGACCGTGCTGGTCCTGGACATCGACCACTTCAAGAACGTCAATGACCAGCATGGCCACCAGGTGGGCGATCGGGTGCTCAAGGCGCTGTCGGCGCTGGTGCACCGGGCCAAGCGTGAGACCGATCTGTTCGCCCGGCTGGGCGGCGAGGAGTTCTGTCTCGTGCTGCCCGGCACCGACGTGCCCGGCGCCCGCGTTTTCGCCGAGCGGCTGCGCCACAGCTTCGAAGTTCTGGAGATCGACACCGGCAGCCGTTTCCTGCGCTGCACGATGAGCATCGGCGTGGCCTATGCGTCGGCGGCGATGCTGCAGTCCCGGCGTGTGGACCTCGTGGACCTGCTGCACCAGGCCGACGAAGCCCTGTACGAAGCCAAACGGGCCGGCCGCAACCGGCTTCGCTTCTATGCCTCGCCCGAGGTCGTCTCCAGCCGGATGGACTCGCGCCTGTTCGCCACGACCAGCGCCCCCTCGGACTTCGGTGCTTCGCGTCCCGCCTGGGGGAATTCCTCGGCCGGGCGCTGAACGGGCGCCCACGCAGGTAACCTGTTGGCTCTTTGCACCGAATCTACGCTCAGGCCGACGGATCGCCCCGGTGCGGCGGCCCCGTGGACTCGGGCCCGTCCCGACGCAGAACTCCGAGGCGACCTCTCATGACCCGACCGGCTGACCTGACCGACTCTTACCGCTGGATGGCCCGCTACAACCGCTGGTTCAACCGGCGGCTGTACGAGGCCGCCGCCCGGCTGGACGATGCGCAACGCAAGCGTGACTGCGGGGCCTACTTCGGATCGGTGCATGCCACGCTGAACCATCTGGTCGTTGCCGACAAGCTGTGGCTGGGGCGTTTGCGGGACCAGGGCACGCCCTTCGACCTGCTGCCGGCCGAGGTCGTGCACCTGGGCGTCTTCCGTGGCCTGGACATGCCGCTCTTCGACGACTTCGAGGCCATGCGTGCGCATCGCGACGTGATGGACGCGGCCATCGAGGATCTGGCCGAGCGCCTCACGGTGCCGGTCGTCTCGCGTCCCATGCGCTACGCCAACACCCGGGGCGAAGCCCGCGAGCATCCCACCTGGCAGGCCCTGAGTCATTTCTTCAACCACCAGACCCACCACCGCGGGCAGGTGACCACGCTGCTGATGCAAGCCGGCATCGACCCGGGCGTGACCGACCTGATCGCGCTGGTGAACCTTCCGGAGACGTCCCGCCCATGACCCTGAACCGCCGCCGCCTGCTGAGCCTGCCCCTGATGGGCGTGTTCGCCCACGCCTGGGCCCGCAACGACTGGGCCGCCATCGAACGCGCTGCCCGCGGCCAGACCGTGCATTTCAACGCCTGGGCCGGCAGCGACCTGATCAATGCCTACCTGCAATGGGCTGGGGCCGAGCTGATGCGCCGCCATGGCGTGCGGCTCGAACACGTGAGAATCACCGACACCGCCGAGGTGGTGCGGCGCGTGCGCACCGAGAAACAGGCCGGCCGCTTGCGTGACGGCAGCGTCGATGCGGTGTGGATCAATGGCGAGAACTTCCTGGCGATGAAGCGCGAAGGCCTGCTCTTCGGGCCCTTCGCCGAGACCCTGCCCAACCACCTCTGGGTGGACACCGAGGGCAAGCCCACCACGCGCATCGATTTCTCCGAGCCCGTCGAGGGCATGGAGGCCCCCTGGGGCATGGCCCAGCTCACCTTCTTTGGCGACCGCCGGCGCGTGCCCTCGCCGCCGCGCAGCCTGGACGAACTCGGCGCCTTCATCACGCGCCACCCCGGCCGCTTCACCTACCCCCGACCGCCCAGCTTCCACGGCACCACCTTCCTCAAGCAGGTGCTGATGGAAAGCCTGCCCGACCGCCGTGTGTTGGAGCGCCCGGTGCAGCCCGAGACCTTCGCCGAGGTCACGGCCCCCCTGTGGGCCTGGCTCGACGCCCACCATCGCCACCTGTGGCGCGGCGGCCGCCAGTTCCCCGCCAACGACACGGCGCTGCGCCAGATGCTGAGCGACGGCGAGCTGTGGATCGCACTCACCTTCAACCCCAATGCCGCGGCCAACCACATCGCTCAAGGCCTGCTGCCCGACACGGTGGTGAGCTGGCAGCATCGGCGCGGGACGATCGGCAACACGCACTTCATCGCCATCCCTTTCAACGCGCGCGCGAAGGAGGGGGCCCAGGTGATGATCAACTTCCTGCTCTCGCCGCTGGCCCAGGGGCGCAAGGCCGACATCCGCCACTGGGGCGACCCCACGGTGCTGGCGCTGGACCGCCTGAGCCCGGCCGACCGTGCCCATTTCAGCGGCGCCGACGCGCCCGGGGTGGTGCGTGAGCCGGCACCGGCCTGGCCCGAGCCGCATGCGAGCTGGGTCGAACCCATCGAGCGCGAATGGACGCGGCGCTACGGCGTGTGAGCCCGGCGCTGCCATCGACGGCCCGGCTGGCGCTGGGGCTGCCGATGCTGGCGCTCTTTGCCGCCCCACTGGCCGTGGCGCTGGCCACGGCGGCGGCCGAGGTGGCATCGGCCGACGGGTGGCGGGCCCTGGGGGCTGATCCGCAGTTCCTGCCCGCTTTGCGCCTCAGCCTGGTCACGGGCCTGGGCAGCACGGCGTTGGCCCTGGTCGTGGTGCTGTGGTGGGTGCCGCGCCTCCATGGGGGCGCGGCCTGGGCCTGGATGATGCGTGTGCTCGGGCCGGTGCTGTCGCTGCCGCATCTGGCCTTTGCGATCGGCCTGGCGCTGCTGGTGATGCCCAGCGGCGTCTTGATGCGTTTGCTGGCCCCCTGGGCCGGTTGGGACGCCCCGCCGCCCTGGCCCACGGTGAACGATGGCTGGGGGCTGGCGCTCGTGGTGGCGCTCGTGGCCAAGGAGGTGCCTTACCTCCTGTGGAACGTGGCCGCCTTGCTGCACCAGGGCCATGAAGGGGCGCGGCTGCAGCGCGAGCGGACGGTGGCCGCGTCGATGGGCTACGGGCCGGTGCGCGCCTGGCATCGCCTGCTGTGGCCCCAGTTGCTGCCCCGGCTGGCGTGGCCCCTGGCGGCCGTGCTGGCCTATGGCATCACGGTGGTGGACATGGCCGTGGTGCTGGGGCCCACCACCCCACCCACCCTGGGCGTGCTGGCCTGGCAATGGCTGCTCGATGCGTCGCCGCAGCGCCAAGCCCAGGGGGCGGCGGCCGTGGGCGTGCTGTGCGCCCTGTGGCTCTCGACCCTGGCGCTGGCCGTGCTCACTTGGCGGCTGTCGCAGCGCTGGCGGCGCCGGCGTGCCACACGAGGCGATCGAGGCTCTGCGAGCCGCCGCGCGCCGGTGTCCGGCCCGGCACTGCTGGGCGCAGGCATCGCGCTGTACGGTCTGGTGATGCTCGCCGTGCTGGGGGTGTCTTTCGTCGGGGTCTGGCCCTTTCCCGATCTGGTGCCCGAGCGTTGGACGGCCCAGGCCTGGGCGCAGGCGCTGCGCCAGCCGGTCGTCCTGGGCCACACCCTGGGCCTGGCGCTGGTGTCGTCGTCTGCGGCCGTGCTGCTGGTGATGGCCTGGATGGAGGCCACGCCCGCTCGCTGGGACCTGCGCAGTGCGCCGGCCCTCTATGCGCCCATGGTGCTGCCCTCGCTGCTGCTCACGCTGGGCCTGTACCGTGGCGCACTGGCACTGGGCCTGGACGGCACGTGGTGGACGGTGGCCTGGGCGCACGGCCTGTTCGTGCTGCCCTATGTGTGGGTGGCGCTGGCACCGGCCTACCGTGCCTACGATGCGCGCTATCGCCAGGTGGCGGTGTCGCTGCGCGGCAGCGAGTGGCGCCACTGGTGGGCCATCAAGCTGCCGCTGCTGCGTGCGCCGCTGGCCGCTGCGTGGGCGGTGGGCGTGGCGGTCAGCGTGGCGCAGTTCCTGCCCACCCAGTTTCTCGGGGCCGGCCGGGTGCCCACGGTGACCACCGAGGCCCTCACGCTGGCCGCCGGCGGCCAGCGCCACACCCTGGCGGCCTTCGCGGCCCTGCAGATGCTGGTGCCGGTGCTGGCCTTTGCCGCGGCCGCCCGGATCGGGCATCGCGCCGCGTGGAGGGAACGCACGTGAGCCTGGTCCTGGAGCGCGTGAGCCTGCGGCTGGGCCCGCGCAGGCTGATCGACGAGTTGAACGCCACCGTCGGCCCCGGCGAGGTGCTGGCCGTGATGGGCCCCAGCGGCTCGGGCAAGTCCAGCTTGCTGGCCTGGCTGTGCGGCACGCTGCCGCCGGCCTTGCAGGCGCAGGGCAGGGCCCGCCTGAACGGGCGCGAAATCCACACGCTGCCGCTGGCCCAACGCCGTGTGGGCATCCTCTTCCAGGACGACCTGCTCTTTCCGCATCTCACGGCGCTGGAGAACCTGCTTTTTGCCCTGCCCGCCGGGCCGCGTGCCGAACGCGTCGCCCAGGCCCGGGCCGCCCTGGCGCGGGCCGAACTGGCCGGCCTGGGCGATCGCCGGCCGCACCAGCTCTCGGGCGGCCAGCGTTCGCGCGTGGCGGTGCTGCGCGCCTTGCTGGCCCGACCCGAGGCCCTGCTGCTCGATGAACCGTTCTCGCGACTGGATGTGGCCCTGCGCGAGCGCTTCCGTGCCTTCGTGTTTGCGCAGGCGCGCGAGGCGGGCATACCGACGGTGCTGGTGACCCATGATGCGACCGACGTGCCTGAAGGCGCCCAGGTCCTGACCCTGGGCACTTCGGAGAGGCACGATGCTTGACCGCCCTGCGTTGCGACTGTTGCAGCCGCTGCTGCACCCGATGGCCCGTGGCCTGCATCGCATGGGCCTGAGGGCCGATGCCGTCACCTGGGCCGGCTTCGTGATCGGCCTGGGAGGGGCGGTGGCGATCGCCCTGTCACAACCCCTGCTTGGCCTTGCGCTGATCCTCCTGAGCCGCCTGTGCGACGGCCTGGACGGCGCGCTCGCGCGCCTGAGCGGGCCCACGCCCCGCGGCGCCTTCCTGGACATCACGCTGGACTTCCTCTTCTACGCCAGCATCCCGTTGGCCTTTGCGCTGGCCGACCCACCGGCCAATGCATTGCCGGCGGCCGTGCTGCTGGCCGCCTTCATCGGCACTGGCAGCAGCTTCCTCGCATTTGCCGTGCTGGCCGAACGCCAGGGCCTGCGCAGCCAGGCCTATCCGCAAAAAGGTTTCTACTACCTCGGCGGCTTCACCGAAGCCACCGAGACGCTGACCTGCTTTGCACTGATGTGCCTGTGGCCCCAGCACTTTGCCTGGTGGGCCCATGGCTTTGCCGCGCTGTGCGGGCTCACCGTGGTCACGCGCCTTGCGGCCGGCTGGCAGGTCTTCGGCCGTGCGAACCCCTCGAACAAGGACACCCCATGAACGTGCGCAAACTTCTGCTGCTGTCGTTGGTGCTTGCTGGTGTCGTGGCCTTCTTCGCCTTCGATCTGCAGCGCTACCTCAGCCTCGATGAACTCAAGCGCCAGCAGGCTGCCCTGGCCGAACTCTACGCGCGCCACCCTGCGAGGGTGATCGCCGCCTACTTCCTTGTCTACCTGGCCGTCACGGCGCTGTCGCTGCCGGGGGCCGCCGTGCTCACGCTGGCCGGGGGGGCGCTCTTCGGCCTCGTGGCGGGCACGGTGATCGTCTCGTTTGCGTCCAGCATCGGCGCGCTGCTGGCCTTCCTCGTGGCGCGCTACCTGCTGCGCGAGGCCGTGCAGCGGCGCTTCGGCGCTCGGCTCGCGCAGATCAACGCGGGCATCGAGCGCGATGGCGCCTTCTACCTCTTCACGCTGCGCCTCGTGCCGATCGTGCCCTTCTTCATCATCAACCTGGTGATGGGCCTCACCCGCATGAAAGCGGGCACCTTCTATGGGGTGAGCCAGCTCGGCATGTTGGCCGGTACCGTGGTCTACGTGAACGCGGGCACCCAACTGGCGCGGATCGACTCGCTGGCCGGCATCCTGTCGCCCGCGCTGGTCGGCTCCTTCGTGTTGCTGGGCGTCTTCCCCTGGATCGCCAGGCGGGTGGTGCGCGTCGTGCAGCGCGGCCGCGTCCATGCCCGCTGGCGCAGCGTGCGCCCGCGCCGCTACGACCGCAACCTCGTTGTCATCGGGGCCGGGGCCGCCGGTCTGGTGTCGGCCTACATCGCCGCCACCGTGCGCGCCAAGGTCACCCTGGTCGAGCGCCACAAGATGGGCGGCGATTGCCTGAACTATGGCTGCGTGCCCAGCAAGGCCCTGATCCGCACGGCCAGGCTCGCTCACCAGATGCGCCACGCCTCGCGCCATGGCCTGGCCGACACGCCGCCGTCGATCGACTTCGCGCAGGTGATGGACCGTGTGCACCGCGTCATCGCCGAGATCGAGCCGCACGACTCGGTGGCGCGTTACACCGGCCTGGGCGTGGACGTCGTGCAGGGTCACGCCCGCCTCGTCAACCCCTGGACGGTGGCCATCACCCGCGAAGACGGCTCGGTGCAGACCCTGACCACCCGCGCGGTGATCCTGGCCACCGGCGCCGAACCCTTCGTGCCCGACCTGCCGGGCCTGAAGGAGATGGGCTGCCTGACCTCCGACACCCTGTGGAGCTTGCGCGCGCTGCCGCGCCGCCTCATCGTGCTGGGCGGCGGACCCATCGGCTGCGAGCTGGCCCAGGCCTTTGCACGGCTGGGGGCCGAGGTCACCCAGGTCGAGATGGCGCCGCGCCTGATGCTCAAGGAGGACGAGGACGCGGCGGGTCTCGTGCGTGCGTCGCTCGAACGCGATGGCGTGCGCGTGCTCACCGCCCACCGCGCGCTGCGCTGCGAGCCGGGCCCCGACGGGAAACGCCTCATCGCCGAACACGATGGCCGGGAGGTCGTGATCGAGGGTGACGAGATCCTGTGCGCCGTGGGCCGTGTGGCGCGCCTGCAAGGCCACGGCCTCGAAGCCCTGGGCATCCCCACCGGGCGCGTCATCGAGACCAACGAGTATCTCGAAACCCTCTACCCGAACATCTATGCCGCCGGTGACGCGGCCGGCCCCTTCCAGTTCACGCACGTGGCCGCGCACCAGGCCTGGTATGCCGCCGTGAACGCGCTCTTCGGGCCACTGAAGACCTTCAAGGCCGACTATTCGGTCATCCCCTGGGCCACCTTCACCGACCCCGAAGTGGCCCGTGTGGGCCTGAGCGAAGACGAGGCCCGGCGCCAGGGCGTGGCCTACGAGCTCACGCGCTACGGCATCGACGACCTCGACCGGGCCATCGCCGACGGCCAGGCCCACGGCTTCGTCAAGGTGCTCACCGTCCCCGGCAAAGACCGCATCCTGGGCGTGACCATCGTCGGTGAGCATGCCGCCGACCTGCTGGCCGAATTCGTGCTGGCGATGAAGCACGGCCTGGGGCTGAACAAGATCCTTGGCACCATCCACATCTATCCCACCCTGGCCGAGGCCAACAAGTACGCCGCCGGCCAGTGGAAGAAGGCCCACAAGCCCGAGGCCTTGCTGCGCTGGGTCGAGCGCTATCACGCCTGGCGACGTGGTGAGTGATGGTGACCGCGGCTGAACTTTGCCGCTGCCGCGGACTCTGCTCCTCATGACCTCCGATCGATTTCGGCTGTGGCGCTTCCTGCCGGCCCTGCTCGTGCTGGGCACAGCCGGTGCGGCGGCCGACCTGAGCCCCTGGACCGGCGCGCCGCTCGCGCAGCCGGCACCGCCCTGGCGTTTTGCAGGCCTGCCGGCCCAGACCCTGCCCCGCACCCAGTACAGCCTGGTCGAGACGGAGGGGACACCGAGCCTGCGCATCGAAGCGCGGGCGTCCTATGGCAACTTGCTGCACCCCATCGACAGCGCGCCGGGCCGGTTGCAATGGCAGTGGCGCGTCGAGCGGTTCGCCAGCGCCACCGACTTGCGCACCAAGGCCGGCGACGACACCGCGGTGAAGGTCTGCGCCCTGTTCGACCACGCCCTGGAGCGCGTGCCCTTCGTCGAGCGCCAGTTGCTGCGGCTGGCCCGTGCGCGCAGCGGCGAAGATCTGCCCGCCGCCACACTGTGCTATGTGTGGGACACCAGCTTGCCTGCGGGCACGATGATCGACAATGCCTACAGCCGCCGCGTGCGCTACCTCGTGCTGCGCAGCGGCGAAGCCGCCCCCACGCCGTGGCAGGCCGAGTCGCGCGACCTTGCCGCGGATTTCCTGCGTGCCTTTGGCGATGAGGCCACCGAGGCCCCGCGTCTGCGCGCCATCGCAGTGGGAGCTGACACCGACAACACGGGCAGCCAGGCCCTCGCCTTCGTGCGGGGCTTGCAGCACCGCCCGGGAGGAACCGAATGAAACAACTCGTGCTGGCCGGTGGCGGCCATGCCCACGTCCAGGTGTTGGCCGCCCTCGCGGCCCAGCCCCTGCCTGGGGCCGAGGTGACTCTGGTCACGCCGCAGCCGGTGCTGTGGTACTCCGGCATGGTGCCTGGCGTGATCGCGGGCCGCTACGCCCCCGAAGAGGCACAGATCGACCTGGCCGCCCTGGCCCGCCGTGCAGGCGTGCGCCTGGTGCTCGATGCCGTGGCCGCGTTGCGGCCCGAGACCCGCCGACTCCGGCTGGCTGGCGGCGCCGAGCTGGCCTATGACGCGCTCAGCCTTGATACCGGTGGTGAACTGTCGCGCGACCTCATCGACGGAGCCCGCGATCAAGCCCTGTTCGTGCGCCCGCTGCACAGCTTCGTGCAACTGTGGCCGCGCCTGCAGTCGCTGGCGGCGCGGCAGCCGGGTCTGCAGGTGGTGGTCATCGGCGGCGGGGCGGCCGGCTTCGAACTGGCTGCGGCCATGCGCCGCGCGCTGGTCGCCCAGGCGCGGGTCACGCTCGTGGCCGGAAACGCCGGCCTGCTGCCGAGCTTCCCGCGCGGCGTGCGCCATCAGGCCCTCGCGGTGCTCAAGTCGCGCTCCGTCACCGTGATCGCCGACGACGCCGTCGAGATCGAACCTGGCCAGTTGCGCCTGTCCGGTGGCAGCCGCCTGCCCTGTGACGCGCCGGTGGTGGCCCTGGGCGTGCAGCCGCCGGCCTGGCTGTCCGACAGCGGCCTGCGCCTGGCGCCCGATGGCTTCATTGCCACCGGGGCCACCCTGCAGTCGGTGTCACACCCCGAGGTCTTTGCGGTGGGCGATGTGTCTCGCCGCATCGACGCCCCCCACCCCCGCAGCGGCGTGTACGCCGTGCGCGCCGGTCCGGTGCTCACCGCCAACCTGCGCGCCTGGGCGGCGGGGCAGCCCCTCACCGTCTACCGCCCTCAGCGCCTGGCGTTGGCGCTGCTGTCCTGCGGGGATGGCACGGCGCTGGCGAGCTGGGGGCCCCTGTCGGTCCGAGGGGCCTGGGTGTGGCGCTGGAAAGACCGCATCGACCGCGCCTTCGTCGAGGCCTACCGTGAAGGGGCGCGGGTCGGGTCCCTGTCGCTGCGCTGAAGGTCTTGCGGCAGTTCTTCTCGCAGTCCACGGATGGTGCACCCGCATACCGTGCTGAGGGACACGTGCATTTCCCGAATCGCCGTGCCAAAGCGTAAGCTCCTCCTCCCGGCAGGAGCCAGCAGGTTTTGGAAACGCGGTGTGACAAGGACGGCGCGCGGGGCGCCGTCGGGCGCGTGCGCGCCCCGGATCAAGGGGGGTCAGTCCTTCGGCCGGAAGGTGATCAGGATGGGGGAGGGCACGCGGCCGTTGTCGTCGCGCGGCAGGGTTTCCGTGCGTTCGATGGCGCGCAGCACCGCCTGGTCCCATTCCGGATGGCCGCTGGACTTCACCAGCCGTGCGCCGAGGATGGTGCCATCGGGAGCAGCTCGCACCTCCACCTCGGCAGCCGGGTTGTTCGTCAGCGTGTCCACGAAAATGATGTTGGGCTTGATGCGGGCGCGCAGCCGGCCCGCATAGCCGGCCGAGGGCGTCCCGGCCGCGCTGCCCTGCGCTGCACCAGTGGCCTGTGTGCCGGTGCCGGCCTGGCTGATGATGCGCTGCATCTGCGCCTCGCGCAGCTCGGCCAGGCGCTTCTCTTCGGCCTGGCGGCGCTTTTCGGCCTCGGCCTTGCGTTGTTGTTCAAGGCGCTGCTTCTCGGCCAGCTCGCGCTTGAGCCGCTCGGCTTCTTCTTGCTTCTTGCGTTCGGCTTCGCGGCGCTGGGCCTCCTCACGCTTTTTGCGTTCGGCTTCCTGCAACTCGCGCTGGCGTTTGGCCTCGGCTTCTTTGCGCTGCTTCTCGATGGCCAGCTCGGCCTCACGGTCGGGCGCGGGTGGTGGGGGGGCCGCAGCGGGTGCCGGTGCGGGCGGGGAGGGCGCGGGAGCCGGGGCCGGCGCGGGCGGCGCCGCCGCGGCCTGCGGCACGGCGGCCCACAGCTCGGCTTCGACCGCGTCGGGGGCGCTGGACTTCCAGTTCACGCCCAGCGCCAGGGCTCCGATCAGGGCCGCGTGCATGCCCAGCGCGATCGCCAGGCCGCGGCCGCGGGCATCGGGCGAGGGGGGCAGCAGGTCGTCGCGTTCGCTGGAAGGCGTCATGGACGGTACGGCTCCTGTGGCATGTCCTCAGCCGCCTTGCTGGCGCACGAGCAGGCCCACGCGCTCGAAGCCGCCGGCGCGCAGCCGCGACATCACGTTGACCACCGCTTCGTAGCGTACGCTGCGGTCGGCCGAGATCACGATGGGAGCAGGGTCCGCTCCCTGGATCGCGGCACGCACGTCCTGTTCGAGTCGGGACAGGGTGGTGCGGCCCGTCTCCTTGCCGTTCACGCGCAGCCGCAGCATCTCGTCGGCGCCCACCACCACCTCGACCACCCGCTGCGGCGCCGCGGCAGCGCGGCCCACGGTGGGCAGATCCACCACGGCGGTGGTGATCAGCGGGGCGCTGACCATGAAGATGATCAGCAGCACCAGCATCACGTCGATGAAGGGCACCATGTTCATCTCGCTGATGGTGCGGCGGCGGGCACCGGAGCGGGAAGCAACGGCAGGCATCGCAGTCTCCGGGTCAGTGCGTGGGCGCGCCCACGGGCAGCCCTTGGGGGCCCTGGCCGAGGTTGCGCTGCAGGATGTTGGAGAACTCCTCGATGAAGGTCTCCATGCGGATGGCCACCTGGTCGATCTGGCGTGCGAAGCGGTTGTAGGCCATCACCGCCGGGATGGCGGCGAACAGGCCGATCGCGGTGGCCACCAGGGCCTCGGCGATGCCGGGGGCCACGGTGGCCAGCGTCACCTGCTGCAGATTGGCCAGGCCGGTGAAGGCGTGCATGATGCCCCACACCGTGCCGAACAGGCCGATGTAGGGCGCCACCGAGCCCACCGTGGCCAGGAAGGACAGATGGTGCTCGATCGCGTCCATCTCGCGCTGGAAGCTGGCCCGCATGGCGCGGCGGGCGCCGTCGAGCAGCGCCCCCGCATCGGTGACACGCCGTTCGCGCAGCTTCAGGAATTCACGCATGCCCGAGGCGAAGATGCGTTCCATCGGCCCGCCCTTGCGCGGGTTGTCGCTGGCCAGGTTGTACAGGTCGTGCAGGTTGCGCCCGGACCAGAACTCGCGCTCGAATTCCTCATTGAGCCCGCGCACGCGGCCCAGGCCGAAGAACTTGCCGAAGATCACCGTCCAACTGGCCAGCGAGAGGAACATGAGCAGCAACATGACCAGCTGCACGATGAGGCTGGCTTGTGCAATGAGTTGGATGATCGACAGATCCTGGTGGGTCATGCGAGTTCCTGAAGCAGTTCCTGGGGGATGCGTTGCGGGCGCAGGGTCTGCGCATCGACGCACCCGATTCTGATCTCACCTTCGGCCAGCAAGGTTCCATGACGTAACGCCTGCTGCCGGATCACCATCGAGGCGGCCTTGGCCGAGGCGACGGCCACGGTCACCTCGAGCAGGTCGTCCAGACGGGCGGGCTGCAGGTAGCGCACGGCCGTGTGGGTGACCACGAACATCACGCGCTGTTCCCGCCGCATCGCTTCTTGCGAATATCCCCGCGCGCGCAGCCATTCGGTGCGCGCACGCTCGAAGAACTTGAGGTAATTGGCGTAGAAGACCACGCCGCCGGCGTCGGTGTCTTCCCAGTACACGCGCACCGGATGGCGATGGACGACGCAGGCAGGGTCGGCGATGGAAGCTGACATGGACGACAGGCACCGGCCCGGCGGGCAGCCGGGTCGGCAAAACCGACATTATCGCTGTGCAGGCGTCAGGGCGACTGGCGGCTCTTGAGGAAGACCGGTCCCCACAGCGGGTGCCCCGCCTCGGACTTGCTCAGGTCGAAGGTGGGGTCAGCGGCCCGCGCCGCCCGGAAGGCCGCTTCGCACCGGGCCTGACGTTGGCTGGTGCAATAGATGAAGGCCAGGTGCTTGTGGGCGGCGGCCTGGTCCTTGGGCGAGGCCAGCCCCGCCTGCAGGGCCTGGTTCAGCCGGCGCTCGGCTTCGGCGTACTGGGCATCGTCATAGGCCTTCAGGCCCGCCAGCAAGGCGCCTTCGGCGGGCCGGGCAGCCAGCTCGGTCACCCCGACCACGGGTGAGGCCACAGGCAAGGGGGCGCAGCCGGCCAGGGCGGCCAGGGCCAGGATCGAACTCGTCAGAGCTTTCATCACATCAGGGGCCGGAGGCGGATTCGAACTTGTGCCGCAGGGTCACGGGCTGGTCGGGGCTCACGGTCACGGTCACCCGGTGCGGCGGGAAGGCATCGTTGCGGATGGTGATCGTGTGCCGTCCTTCGGTCAAGGTCAGGCGGGTGAGCGGCGGGGCGATGCCCGCCGGGGCCCCGTTCACCTCGACCTGCCCCCAGGGGCTGATGGCCAACACCACTTCGCCGGTGGCCAGTGGCGCTGCCGTCGTTGCGGTGGCGGCCGGGTTGCGGCTGGCCGGGCGGGGGGCGACCGACCCCGGGGAGGACGGGCGCTCGCGGGCCGCCGCGGGACGGACCGCGGCCGGGGCTGCGGCCGGAGCCGAAGGCGCCTGGGCCGGGGCAGTCGCGTCCTCGGGCCCGGCCGTGTCGGCCACAGGCCCAGGGGCTGGGGGCTCGGCCACGGTGGCCCCAGCTGCCAGGACGGCACTGGCAGCCGGGGCGGGCGGCGGGGCCGGTGCGGGCCCGGCCGCCATGGGCGGGGCGGCTGCGACCGGCTCGTCAATCCATGAGGCCAGGCCCAGCCACAAGGCCGCGCCGGCAGACACGCCCGCAGCCACGGCCAGCGCCAGACGGCGCACACGCCCACGGCGGTGTTCAGCGGCCAGGGTCTCGTCGTGCTCCGCGGCGTCGGCTTGCTCCTCGATCCAGTGCCGCAGTTCGCGCGACAGCGCCCGCGCCGAGCGGTAGCGGTGCTCCGGGTCCTTGGCCATCGCCCGCGCGACGATCTGCGACAGCGCCGGCGGCACCGCCGGGTTGAGTTCGTGCACCGGCGGCGGCTGGTGATGCAGCACGGCCTCGGCGATTTCCGACAGCGTCGCTCCCCGGAAGGGGCGCACGCCCGACAGCAGCTCGTAGAGCACCACCCCGAGCGAGTAGACGTCGCAACGGCGGTCCACCGGGTCGTGGCGCACCTGCTCGGGGGCCATGTAGTAGGGCGAGCCGGCCGCGAAGTCGTCTTCGGTGCCCGACTCCTGCTGGCTGGCCACGCGCGCGATGCCGAAGTCCAGCACCTTCGGCTGGGTGCGGCCGGTCATGAAGATGTTGGCCGGCTTCACGTCGCGGTGGACGATGCCTTTGGCATGGGCGTAAGCCAGGGCGTCGGCGGCGCGGCGCACGATCAGCGCCGCCTCCACCGGCCGCGGCCGCCAGCCTTCCTTGATGAGCTGGCGCAGGTCCTTGCCCTTGAGCAGCTCCATCGCGATGTAGGCCCCCTGCGGGCTGGTGCCGGCATCGAAGACGGTGACGATGTGCGGGTGGTTGAGGCTCGCCACCGCGCGGGCTTCGTTCAGGAACAGGCTGTGAAAGCGCTCGCGGGCCTCGGCGGACAGCTCCAGCCCCAGGGTTTTGATGGCCACCAGACGCGACAGCAGCGGGTCCTGGGCCGCATAGACCGTCCCGAGTCCACCCTCGCCCAGACGGTACTTCAGGGCATAGCGCCCGATGTGACCGATCGTGGGCAGTTCGTCGGGGGGGATGGAGGCCGGACCGCTCCGCTTGGGCCCGGGGCCCCCGGTGGGCTCGCCCAGCTCACCGAACAGCGAGCCATGGGCGGTGTCGAGCTGCTGGGTGGAATCGAAAGACTGCGACGAATCCTGCCCGTCGCGCGAGTGCCGCGACCGGGCCTGCTCCGGAGTCAGTGCGAAGATGGTCTTCTGGAAATCCACGTGCGCAGCTTAGACGAAGCCCTTGACGCGCTGTGGGCGCGCAGTGTGAGAAATGCCCGCGAAAAGTGCTTCTGCCGGTAAGTTGTGTGTCCTGGGCTTGCAGCCCGCGCCGCCGCGCTCACAGGCAGCGTTGCAGCCGGGCGACGGCTTCCTCGAGCTGGGCCATGGCTGTGGCGTAGGACAGGCGCAGGTAGCGCTTCGTATCGGCCTGGCCGAAATCCCGTCCGGGGGTGATGGCCAGGTGGGCGCGGTGCATCAGCTCGAAGGCATGGTCCCAACTGTCGGTCGCGAAGGCCGAGCAGTCGGCCCAGGCGTAGAAGGCGCCATCGGGCATCACCGGCACAGTCAGCCCCAGGCGATTGAGGGCGGGCACGAGGAAATCACGCCGGGCGCGAAACTCGGCACGGCGGCGCTCGTACTCGGCCAGGCTCTCGGGCTCGAAGCAGGCCAGCGCCGCATGCTGGGCCACGGTGGACGGGCAGATGTAGAGGTTCTGCGCCAGCTTCTCGACCACGGCGACCATGGGCTCGGGCACCACCATCCAGCCCAGGCGCCAGCCGGTCATGCTGAAGTACTTCGAGAAGCTGTTGATCGTGACGACATCATCGCCGTGCGTGAGCGCGCTCACGCCGAAGGCCTCGTCATAGCTCAGGCCGAGGTAGATCTCGTCGACGATCGTGACCCCGCCACGGCTGCGCACTTGAGCGACGATGCGACGCATCTCGTCCGGGGCGATGGACGTGCCGGTGGGGTTGGACGGCGAGGCCAGCAGCACGCCGCGCGTGCGTTCGGTCCAGGCGGCCTCGACGGCAGCGGCGCTGAGCTGGAAGCGCTGCTCGGGGCCGCTGGGCACCATCACCCCGCGGCCTTCCGCGGCTGACACGAAATGCCGGTTGCAGGGGTAGCTCGGGTCGGGCATCAGGATCTCGTCGCCCGGCTCCACCAGCGCCAGGCAGGCGAGCTGCAGCGCGCCGGAGGCTCCGGCCGTCAGCACGATGCGCCGGGCGGGCACTTCCACGCCGAAGCGCTGCGCATACCAGGCACTGATGCGTTCTCGCAAGGGCAGCAGCCCCAGGGCATCGGTGTACTGCGTGCGGCCGTCACGCAGGCAGCGCTCGGCGGCCTCGCGCACCAGGGGCGGGGCGGTGAAGTCGGGCTCGCCGATGTTCAGGTAGATCATCGGCTCGTCGCGACAGGCGGGGCTGCGCGCGAGCTCCGCGGCCGCCTTGGCGCATTCCATCACGTAGAAGGGCGCGATGCGCCCGGTGCGCGAGGCGAATTTCATGGGTCGCAGACCTCAGGCGCGCGGGGCACGGGCGGCTTGCACCTCGGCCGGCCGCAGGTCGGCCGCGGCCTTGTCGAGCACGCCGTTGACGTACTTGTGGCCATCGGTGCCACCGAAGCTCTTGGCGAGTTCGACGGCCTCGTTGATGACCACCTTGTAGGGGATGTCCAGGCAATGGCGCAGTTCGTAGCAGCCGATCAGCAGCACCGCATGCTCCACCGGCGAGAGCTCGCTGGTCTTGCGATCCACATGGCGTGCGAGCGCGGCGTCCAGGTCGGCCGCTTCCTGGATGCAGCCATGCAGCAGGGCGTCGAAGTGGGCCGTGTCGCACTTGGCAAAACCATCCTGCTCACGCACGTGGGCATCGATCACCCCGGCGTCGCTGCCCGAAAGCAGCCATTCATAGAGTCCCTGGAGTGCGAATTCGCGCGATCGGCGGCGTGCCGACTTTGCCGGCGCACGGCGAGTTTTGGGGGGGCTTGCGGTCACGACAGATCTTCCAGCAAGTTGGCCATCTCCACGGCCACACGGGCGGCATCCCGTCCCTTCTCTTCGGCGCGCGCCCAGGCCTGGGCCTCGTTCTCCACCGTGAGGATGGCGTTGGCGATCGGCAGCTCGTAGTCCAGCGAGACGCGCGTGACGCCCGCGCCGCTTTCATTGGCCACGAGTTCAAAGTGGTAGGTCTCGCCCCGGATGATGCAGCCCAGGGCGATCAGGGCATCGAAGCGTTCGCTTTCGGCCAGGGCCTGCAGGGCCACAGGCACTTCCAGTGCGCCGGGCACGGTCACGTGCTCGATGTGCTTGTCGGCCACGCCGAGCGCGGCCAGTTCGGTGCGGCAGGCGGTGGCCAGCGCATTCGTGAGGGCTTCGTTGAAACGGGCCTGCACGATGCCGATGCGCAGATCCTCGCCGTCCAGACGGGCCGGGCGGCCCTTGTCAGCGCCTTGCATGCGTGTGCCTTCCTTTTTCGCGGTCGTTCACTGTTCCGGGCCGATGAAGGCCGTCACTTCCAGGCCGTAGCCCACCATGCTGGGCATGCGTCGTGGGCTGCCCAGCAGCTTCATTTTCGTGACCTGAAGGTCACGCAGGATCTGTGCGCCCACGCCGTAGGTGCGCAGGTCCATCTGCGCCGGCGAGCGCAGCGGCGGGGTGGTCTCGTCCGGCGCGAGGCGGCGAAGCAGTTCCTCGGTGCCTTCACCGCAGTTGAGCAGCACGGCCACGGCGCGGTCCTCCTGCTGCAACCGGGCCAGCGCCCGGCCCAGCGGCCAGGAATGTGTGCATTCGCCCACGTCGAGCAGGTCCAGCACTGACAGCGGTTCATGCACACGCACCACCACCTCGTCGTGCGGTGACCAGCGCCCCTTGACCAGGGCCAGGTGCAATCCCCCGGAGCGGTCACGGTAGACGGTGCATTCGAAGCTGCCGTGCGGGGTGTTGAGCCCTCGCTGCCCCAGGCGTTCGATCAGCGATTCGTTGCGGCTGCGGTATTCGATCAGGTCGGCGATGGTGCCGATCTTCAACCCGTGTGTCTGCGCGAAGACCTCCAGGTCGGGCAACCGGGCCATGCTGCCGTCGTCGTTCATGATCTCGCAGATCACCGCGGCCGGGGTCAGGCCGGCCATGCCTGCCAGGTCGCAGCCGGCCTCGGTGTGGCCGGCCCGCATGAGCACCCCGCCGTCCTGGGCCTGCAGCGGGAAGATGTGCCCGGGCTGCACGAGGTCGGAGGGTTTGGCGTCTCGGGCCACGGCCACCTGGACGGTGCGGGCCCGGTCGGCCGCCGAAATGCCGGTGGTCACGCCGGTGGCCGCCTCGATCGACACCGTGAAGGCCGTGCCATGCTTGGTGCCGTTGCGCGCGGCCATCGGCGCAAGCTGCAGCCGCTCGCAACGCTCGCGCGTGAGCGTCAGGCAGATCAGGCCGCGTCCGTACTTGGCCATGAAGTTGATGGCCTCGGGCGTGACATGGTCGGCGGCGAGCACCAGATCACCTTCGTTCTCACGGTCCTCCTCATCGACGAGGATGACCATGCGGCCGGCGGCCAGCTCGGCAATGAGCTCGGGAATCGGGGAGATGGGCATAGGGGTGGGATTGTAGGGGGGCGGATTCAGCCCCCGGCCGGTTGGCCGGCGGCCAGCATGCGCTCGACGTAGCGGGCGATCAGGTCGATTTCCAGGTTGACGCGCGCGCCGGGCGTGAGCCGCCCGAGGGTGGTGTGCTCGACGGTGTGCGGAATGAGGTTGATGCTGATCTCGGCGCCGTCGGGCCGGTCGTTGACACGGTTGACCGTCAGGCTCACGCCATTGACCGTGACCGAGCCTTTGTAGGCCAGGAACCGGGCCAGCTCGGCCGGGACGAGCACTCGCAGCTCCCAGGACTCGCCCACGCGCGCGAAGTGTGTCACCGTGCCCAGGCCGTCCACATGGCCGCTCACCAGGTGTCCGCCCAGGCGGTCGCTGGCGCGCAGCGCCTTCTCCAGGTTGACCCAGCCTGGTGCATCCAGCCCGGCTGTCTTGGCCAGGCTCTCGGCCGAGATGTCGATCGTGAAACGCGCCGTGCCGGCGTCGAAGCTCGTGACGGTCATGCACGCGCCGTTGAGCGCGATGCTGTCGCCGAGCTGGACGTCGTCCAGATAGCCCGCCGGGGCTTCGACGAGCAGGCGCTTGCCATGGGCGGCGCTGTCGCCCAGGGGGGTGACCTCGAGAATGCGGCCGATGCCGCTGATGATGCCGGTGAACATGGGCCGGATTGTCGCAGGGAGCCGGCATCCGCGCCGCCGCGCGGGTCAGGCCCGCTCAGAAACGCTCGCGTCCCGGCGGCCGGGCGCGCAGGCGCAGGTCCGGGCCGACCCGCTCGACGTCGAGGAAGGCCAGCGCCGGGGCGTCGTCCAGCGAGGCCAGCGGGCCGAAGCGCATCATCTCCCGCCCTTGGCCGATGAGCCGGGGCGCCAGGTAGATCAGGTACTCGTCGACCAGGCCCTCGCGCACGAACGAGCCGTTGAGCTTGTGCCCGGCCTCCACATGCAGCTCGTTGATGCCACGGTGCGCCAGATCGGCCAGCATCGCGCCCAGGTCCACCTTGCCGCCCGGGCCGCTCAGGCGGACACACCGGGCGCCGGCTGCTTCCAGGGCGGCGCGCCGGGCCGGGTGGTCTTCGGCGTGGTAGATCAGCACCTCTCCCGGCGGCGGCAGGATGCGGGCCGCAGGCGGAGTCTCCAGCCGGGAGTCGACGACCACCCGCAGCGGCTGGCGGGGCGTGTCCACCTCGCGCACATCCAGGCGCGGGTCGTCGTCCAGCACCGTGCCGATGCCGGTGAGCACCGCGCCGGCGCGGGCGCGCCAGGCATGCCCGTCGGCCCGGGCCGACGGACCCGTGATCCACTGGCTGCGGCCATCGTCGAGCGCGGTGCGGCCATCCAGCGAGGCCGCGACCTTCAGGCGCACCCACGGGCGGCCGCGCAGCATGCGGGAGAAAAAACCGATGTTCAGCTCGCGCGCCTCCTCGCCCATCAGCCCGACGTCCACCCGCACCCCCGCGGCGCGCAGGCGCTCGATCCCCTGGCCGGCCACCAGGGGGTTGGGATCCTGGACGGCCACCACCACCCGGGCCACGCCCTCGCGGATCAAGGCGTCGGCGCACGGTGGCGTGCGGCCGTGGTGGGAGCAGGGCTCCAGGGTTACGTAGACCGTGGCGCCCCGGGCCGACAGCCCGCGCTTGCGCAGCAAGGCCAGGGCCTGGGCCTCGGCGTGCGCCTGGCCGGTGGCCTGTGTGTGGGCGGCCACCACTTGGCCGTCGGGCAGCACGATGACACAGCCCACCGCCGGATTGGGCGGACACACCCGCAGCGCCTGTGCCGCCTGGGCCAGGGCTTCGTGCATGCGCCGCGCATCGGCGGGATCACCTGTCTGGGGGAGAGAACTCACCAAAGCATCCACATAGACTCCCGCCCGAGCTTCATGCACCGATGGTCGTGCCCAAAGAAGGCGCGCCGTCGGGACGACCGGCACAGACCGGGGTTTGACATTTCCTCAGGGGGGAAAGAAAGTGAAAGCTTATCCGAGACCGCGGGGGGTGGGCGGTGGGTGGTCGGCGCTGGAATCCCTGGTGGTTCTCGCCGTGCTCTCCATCCTCATTGCGATCGCTTATCCGTTGACGCGGGATCTGCTCCAAGTCAGCCGGACACGGTCGATCAGTTTTCACTTGTCGACCCATCTTGCGCTGGCACGGGCATCGGCCATCGCGAGAGGACAGCCGGTAGCCATCTCACCGCAATCAGCACGTTGGGAACAAGGGTGGCGCGTCCATACGGATCCGAACGAAAATGGGCATTGGGATGAAGGTGAGTCCGTTCTTGCAGTTCATGACGGCGACCTGCGGGTTCGGATACAGGCCAATGGAGCCACGCAGCGGTATGTTCTCTTCGACGAAAGCGGCAGACCCATTCAGACCAATGGAGCTTTCCTCTCAGGCTCGTTTCTGGTGTGTGCGCTCCCGGCAGGGCAAGTGACGGCTTTGATCATGAACGCCTCCGGGCGAACTCGTATCGAGTCCAGACTGAATCGGTGTTCCGCGGCTCAAGTTGGTGACTAGCGATCCCAGCAATCTGCGGCAGTGCGCGAAGCATCTCCCCCGGTCTTGGTTTTCTGGCCCAACTGATTGATGCCCAGCGTTCCGCAGGGATCGCCACTCATGGATCCCGTCGGGGTTGCCTGGATCACAAAGGTCGTTGCGGTGGGACTCCCGGCCGCAAAGGCGATGTTGTAGCGCGCGGTGCCACTACGGGGAGATTGCGAGAAGGGTAGCGTGACTGCAGTGCCTGCGCTCGTTGTGGAATAGCTGTTGCTCTGGGTGAAATTGCGCTCCATGAGCTGAGCTGCCTCCAGCAGCAAGGCTTTCGCGTCGGAACGATGCCCTCGGCGAACGTGCTCGATGTAGTTCGGGTACGCCACCGAGGCAAGGACAGCGACGATGACCACAACGATCATCAATTCGATGAGTGTGAAGCCCTGGCTGGTACCCGGGTGTCGCGAAGGAGAATAGAGGCGAAAAGGAGTTTTGTAAGCCATGTCGATCACCTGGAGATGAGCTGGCGCCACGAACCGCGTGGCGGACGATCACCACCCCTTTCCGTGGTGACTTGCACGCCCTCGTTGGTGCCGGTGGTGTCACTGCCGGACTGGAGCTTGAACTCTCGGGCCCCAGCAGAGATGACTCTCGGGGTGCTTGTGATGCCGACCGAGCTGCGCATGCCGCTCACTGGAGTTCCTCCCGCATAGTCGTCCGCATTGAAGACACCGTCACCATTGACGTCGAGCACGGTTTCATTGATGCGTTGGCCGGTGACAGCAGACAACTCCATCAGCCAGCTGGTACCTCCGAAACTGCACGACGAGGTCGACGGAATCAGGGTGTTGAAGATGACGCGGCCGAAACGCAGCAGCGGTGCATCGACCACCCTTTCGCCTTGGGCCGTCGGAGGGGTGGTGGGCTGGATGAGGTCGAGGAACCAGCCGCGCTGGGTCGACCAGTTGACCGCATTGGCACTCACGGTGCGCACGTCGCGGCCGGCCACCGTCGTTTCAGACAGGAGCGTTTGCTGTTGCAAGATCGATGAGCGAGTCGCTGCCGTGTAGGTGATCTCGTTGGACGGGCCTGTCTCTGGCCGATCCCATATGCCGTAGAAGCTCTGCACGGTCAAATCCGTGGGGTCGCCCTCGGCCACGTAGCGGCCGGTGCCGAAGTAGACCATGAAGCCTCCGTTCGGGTGGCGGCCCACCTCCACCGGCGCCGTGATCGGCTGGCGTTGATCATTGGCGTTGCGCGCGCTGAACAACGGACGATCTCGCGAACCGCTTCGGTTGGCAACGCGCCAGCTCGATGGATTGCTGTTGGACAGATCGAACTTCCAGAGGTTGCCGTAGAGATCGCCCGCATAAACGGTATCGATGATCCGGTCACCATTGGTATCCACCAGCGCCGGTGTGGACAGACCATTGTTGGCACCGTTGTAGGTTGTGCTGCCCGCATCGATTCCGATCCTGGCGATCTGATTGCCGGTGGCCAGATCGACGACATACAAATAGGCCCCCGAGGTCGAGCACTGATGACTTCCTGAAGTCTTGGGATAGCCGTTGCCGAAGATCACACCCCAGCTGCCGTTGGGCAGGCGTGCAATCTGAGGCTGGCTGAAGGTGTAGCACAGTTCCGTGTCGGTGAATTCCCACATCACGCTGCTGGAGGTGACGGCCGTCGGATTGGTGACGTTGATCGCAAACACCGAGCGGCCACCGGCACCCAAACCGCTGACGAGGTAGCTTCCCCAGGCTCCGCTGAGATAGGCCTCGCCGACATAGGGGGAGCCGTCCACGAAGAACTGATGCCGGTCGTTGTAATCGGGATCGGTCAGCTCCCACAGCTTCGGGTAGACGGCTCGCGGCACGTAGGCGAACACCTCGCGGCCGCCGTCGGGGCCCGTGCTGGCATTGAAGGCGTGCAACATGCCATCGTTGGCTCCGACATAAACCATCGGCGTGCGCGTGGCATTGCTGGTCACGAAGGCGTTGTAGGTCGAACCTTCTGTTCCGGGCAGACGCTCATACCCGAAGTACTGCTGCTGGACGTAAAACGGGTCGGAATTGACGATGTCGCCGAGCACCTGATCGCGATCACGGAACACGCCGCTGGCACTGCGAGACCGCTCCAGGCTGCGATCGCCACGCAGGAACTCCAATCGCTGTTCGCCTCGCGAGTCGACCACATTGCCGGGGCCGACGTTGAGTTGATTGCGCTGCGTGTTTGAGAGCGCGCTCCAGGTGAAGTTGACGCCGGTAGTGCCGTTGTGGGTGAGGATGTTGCGATCGCTGGCGGCCGGCAGCAACTGCGCGGCATCCCAGAGCTGGTTGCCCAGGCGACCATTGGACAGGAGTTGAACGGCACGCAGGCTGCCGCTCCAGCGCGTGCTGTCGAAACGGGCCTGAAAGACGGCCGTGTTCGTGCTCAACTGCGTGGAGTTCGCGGCGATGGCCGCTGCAGAGGAGCGGCGGCGCCCGATTTGCTCAAACGCGCGGGCCAGCCCTTCGACCAGGCGCACCGGGTCATTCGCAAACACGAAGTTGTCCGGGTTGCCGTCGCCATTGCTGTCCCATTCGCTCTGAAGATCAGGGCGGTTGTTGTCGTTGGTGTCTCGGAAACCTCCATACTTCGCCGCATACCAAAGCGGATCCTTGAGTGACCCGGCCGAATTTCCGGTGATCGTGTAGGTCACTGATGTCGGTGGGTTGTCGACCGTGCAATTGCGACATCCTCCCGAGGCGTTGATGAAGCCTGTGCTTCCATTCGCGACCGCCCCCGTGTCCTCTCGAATGACGGTGACGTTGCGAGGGTCGGTGTAGTCGAAGTTGTAAATGCCGGAATGGAAATGGGGGCCGTCGTTGTCCGTGCCGGAGATGATGTAGCCGAAGCCCTGGCCGTTCGCAGTCGAAGCAGAGACTGCATCCGTCGTCACCTTGAGAGAGTCCCCAGACACACGATACTCGATGATGCCCCACATGTCCTGGTCGTAGTCGCCGCCGAAGGCGCTATCTTCCCAGTTGACGTAAAACTTGCCGTAAGTCGGTGTTTGTTCGACGATCTTGAAGTCGACCAAGGTGCCGCCTCCGAACGGACCGCTGCCATTGGATGAGCGGTCCAGCCGGTAAGCCGGCAGAATGGTCACGCGACGGCCGTTGGCATTGATCTCGATGCGAGGCACATTGGTTGCCAGAGCCACCCCGTAGGTTTCGACCTTCAAGGCATTCGGAAAATCGGTACCACTCACTCCGGTGGGCAGCGGTTTGATGCGATTGGTGCGCGCGAAATGCGCCAGACCCGCAATCAGATAAGAACCATCCAGTGCGGGGGCTTCAGGGCAAAGCCCCAGTGCTTCACCGAGCGAAGACAGCGTTTTGGCCGAGCACAGGTTGTCCGCCGCCGAACCCGCCCTACCGACAAACCAATTGCCACCATTGATGCCTTCATGAGCGCCGACGGTATCGGTCATCTGGCTCGCCGTGGACGACGAGACGATGGGGCTCAGTCCGCTGACCTGGTCGGCATCGTAGCTCGACACGCTGGCATTGAAGTTGAGCACGCTCAGCGGCGTGCAGTAGTTCTGGTCGTTCAAGGGGGGCGTCCATGTGGCCACCGTCAAACCCAGGGCTTCGTCTTTGCTGCCGCTGTGGGTATACGTGAATGCCGCCGTCGGCGTCGTCCCGGACACGGAAGCCAAATAGCGCAGTGACTCGAGATAGATCTCTGCCATCGGATTGCCCCAGGAGGAGCAATTGCCCTGGTTGACTTCGGGGTCGGAGGCGCCGCTGACACGAATGGCGGTGCGCTGGTAGGTGCAGCCATCGGTGGAGCCATAACTGTCATCGTTCTGATAGCTGTAGCCGTAGATGCGCAGCGCATTGAGGTTGCGCACGATGCCGTTCGTGGGACGCCCGTTGGCATCCGTCTTGAACGTGCCGTCGCGCACGGGATCGGCACTGCGGTGGTTGATGCCCGAGCCGAAATCGGAGACCGGATGACGCAGCACACCGCCAGATACATTGCGTTGGAAAGAACCGGTCATCAGCCCGAAGAGGATCTGCCCGTCATCCCCATACTCTTGGAGCAGTCCGGTCGGCTTGTAATTGCCGGCAGGGTAGCGTTTGCAAGTTTCGCTGCCGATGAGCAAGCTGTTGCAGACCTCGACCCTGGCCACATAGGCACCACGGGCGATGCCCGTACCGAGGCCGTGAACGTCTCTCAGAGGGTTTTCCGCACTGGCATGAATGCCAGACAAAGCGGCACGGTTGCCATTGCTGCGAAAGCCCCCTGCAAAGCCACTTTGAAGGTTGTTTCTCTCCTCTGACCACAGACACTGCTGCTTTTCGTTCGCGCCCCACAGCGTGAAGTTGCCCTGGGCAACGCGGATCAAGGGCGGATTGGTGTTGGTGTGGGACAGCCGGTTCGCCGTGCTCGGGTCATTCCGTCCGATCGTGGTGTTGCAAAACGTGATACCAGACGAATTGAGATTGGTGACTCGCCAGTTGCTGGCACTGCCGGTGGCCCCCGGGGCGATGCCGGAGCTTTCGACCACCAGGGTCATCGAGGTGCCGCTCTTGGCGGACACACCGCCGATCATCCAGCGGGCGCTGTTGGCGGCATCCACCAGGCGGATCTGGTCGCCCACTTCATAGCTGAGGGAGGTCACCACCGTCTTGGTGCCTGCGGAGAAATCGACCGTGCTCGTCGAGGTGGAGGTGGCCGGTGTGTTCAGCGTTGTGGAAAAAGGGGTCAAGCGGGCGATGTCCGTGCCGTTGTAGTACTTCGCATAGGAGTGCGCATCCGTTGGCAGATACGCTCTCTCCAGCACGGTCAGGGACGATGTGTCGGTGCTGCGCATGCCCCCATAGAGGATCTTGCGCACGATGTCCATCCGCGTCATGGACACCCAGTTGAGGAAGTTGCCGCTCCATTGCCCGGATGCGCCCGAGGCGTTGCAGTATTTGTCGGTGGTGGTGGCTGCGGGCGTGAAGCGGTGATTCGTGGTGTTGTAGGTGTAGCACTTGAACGGGTCAAAATAGCCGTAGTAGTTGAAACTGTGCTTGTAGGTCGTGTCCGGTGTCCCGTCACCATCCAGATCGGAGTAATCGTTGTAGGCCTTGTAGGAGAGCTGGTGATCTTTGGAGAGGTTGAGCATCACCATGGGTGGGGTGTCACCCGTCAAGAACAAGGGCCGGTCGGAGATCGGCAAGGCGGCGACCGAGGCTGAGCCCAAGCACAACAACACGCAGACGCTGAGGCGTAGGGAGAAGGCAGCGCGCAGGTTCATATGGAAGTCCATTACGGTATGTTGGCGGTGCTGAAAGGCACTCAACGCCAGAACGTGGTCTGAAGAAATACGACGGCGTTGTCAGATCCTCCGGTCCCGCGTGCGGTGATCCGGAAGACTTGAGCGAATTGCCCCACGCCCTCGCCTTGCTTGACAGAGCTTTCCGGGTCGACCGGCACGGGAGGAAGTTGCTCGATCACATAGCGCGGGGCCGCCGCCACCCCCTGGAGCGTGCCGCTATACACCCTGTAGGCGTGGGTACTGGGTGCTTGGGTCCAGCCGGCCCATGCATGAGGGTTGTCTCTTCCACCCCACGGATTGTTTTGTGTGTGGTACAGGCCCGGTGTCGCGGATGTGGTGGCATCGAAGCTCGGCAGGGTGACCCCGCTCAAAAATGCCTCGGCCTCCCTGAGCGCAGATTCGGCCGCCTGGAACGCCAGGTTTTCGTTGCGCAGATTGCCGGCCATGCGTTCTTCCAGCGTGCTGGTTTGCATGGCGGTCACACCGAGAATCGTCAGCAGCACCAGAAAAATCAAGACCATGACCAACGAGAAGCCTCGCTGGCGTTTCATCGGTTTTTGGGAAGGGGTGTACATGGTTGTCGATGCATAAACCGAGTTCATTCCACCCGATTGCGCAGGGTGATCGTTGTCGAGTACACCTGCCTCAATCGGCGGTCGGTCGAAACGTATGGGGTGGTGGCGCCGCCGATGACGTAAGACATCGCTTCGGTAGCGACGTTGTCTTCGGGTGATTGAACGAGCATTTCGATGCGTGCGCTCACAACCCGGTCCCATTGACCGGCGGATTCCACTTGATCGGCTCGGGAGTAGGTATTCGCCGCACGGTCGTTGTCGGTGTCCACACCGTAGGTGATCTGCATGTTCTCGATGCCTTCCACCAGTTCTTCGGCAGCCGCCCCGTCGCGTGAGATTTCTCGGCGGTACAGTGCGGGCCGTCCGGCGGGATTCGTGCCCACGAAATAGAAGAATGAAGACACCCGCACGACGTCGCCATCCGTGAACTCCTTGCCCAGGGCCGTGGTGGCATTGCCTGGCGTGCCGGTGCCCGTGTTGTGGGCCAACGATCCGCTCGTGTTGGGATTGGCACTGGAGATTTGGAAGATCGCGGCGGCGATGCAGTCCGACACCAAAATGATGTCGCCTTGGGACAAGCCGTTGTTGGCGTCGACCAAAATCGCGGCGGAGCCCGGAGGCGTGCCGCCGGGGTGGGATCGCACGGGAAGCAAGGGCCCGGAAAGGCCGCGGACGATCACGGCATCGCTGCCGGCGACCGGCGCAATCGACCCTGACAGTCCTGCCGGAATGGCTGGTGACCAAGTGCTGCCGCCGACACTTGCGTCGTAGCCGCTGAGCGGTCGCTGGAAATCGAAGGGTGCCGTCGATGCATTGTTCAATGTGTTGTTCACGGTGGCGCTTCCGCCCACACATCCGAAGTAACCCGCTTGGCGAATGTCGCGCGAAAGAAAGGTGAAAGCGAACCGGGCGCTTTCCTGCAAACGGGAGATGCCTTCACCGGACCGATAGGTTTGTCGGCTGCCCACATAAACAGCGGAGATGGCCAGGATCAGGATGAGCCCGATGACCATGGCAACCATCAGTTCCACCAAAGTCAGGCCGCGCGTGGGGCGGACCAAGCGATGCCGGCCGGGGCTGCGAGCCGAGCCGCGAGGGGGAGCGAAAAGGGCGCAGGAACGAGCTGGGCTCACGGCTGGTGCCTCACAATCGGGTCTGGATGTCAAACTGTGTGGGCGAGCCGGCGCCTCGGCTGTCGTCCCATTGAACGATCACGGTCACCAACCCGTCATTGCCAATCTGAACGGAGCCGGTGCCTGCCGGCAAGCGGCGCTGCAGTTCGGCTCGCCATCGGGCCAGATCACGCTCCGGCAAACTGGTGCCGGTCGGCGCAGCAGCCGTCAGCGCAAGGTTGTAGTTTCCTGCCAAGGCTGCTTGTCGATTGGCACGCATGGCGTCGAGAACTTCGTAGCCCAGCATCGTGGCCACTGTGCGGCTGCTGGCGTTCTTGCTTCCGCCCAGCGCGCTGACTTGCAAACCCGCCAGCGCCAACAATCCGAACGAGAGGATGACGATGGTGACCAGCACTTCGACCATGGTCATGCCCTTGTGGGCGGGGCGGGTCATCGGCCGCGCGTTCAACAAAGGACGTCTCAGCCTGCGCATGTGGTCACTCCAATACGAGGGCGGCCCATGGTGTTGACCTCGATGCTGCGGCCTTGCCCTTCCAGGCACAATGAAAAAGTGGCGGTGGCTGCGGTCACCAAGCCGCCAGACCCGTTGATGCCGATGGCGCTGCCATCGGGACGAAAAGACACGCCGCGGGCGAAATCACTGTTCACCGACAGCGTGGAAGCACGCAGGGCGCTGAAAACTCTCAATGCCTCGTCGGAGCCATCGATGACGCCTGCGGAGTTGCTCGCAAGGTGGGTGTTGTCAACGAAGACGATCCAGCCACTGGCCCAACTGTTGCCCGAACCGGTGCCGCACGCCAGCGGGGTGGCCGTCGGGTCATCGGTTCGGCAGACCGTGACACGAACGCCACGCTTGACGGCCTCCGAGCGCGCCAAGTTGAGGGCGCCGATCAATTCATTCGACTGAGACGAGAGTCGATTGCGAGTGAAGAAGTCGTTGAAATTGGGGCCGGCGATCACAGCCAGGATCGCAACGATAGCGATCGTGACCATGAGTTCGATCAATGAGAATCCGGATAGCTGTGGGCGCACGGTAGAGCCTCCTCGATTGGAAGCTATCACTGCTTTTGGGCGCTGGGTTGGCCCACCCGACAAGTGGTTGCCAGTCGTCGACGTACGGAACGGCGAGTTCGCCCTCAGCGCCCGCGCCGTGAAGTTTCTCTCACCGCGTTCATGAACTCGCTGACGTCATCGAAACTGCGGTAGACGGAGGCAAAGCGGATGTAGGCGACCTTGTCCAGGCGCTTGAGCTCGCGCATGACCCATTCGCCCACACGGGTGCTGCTGACCTCGCGCTCGCCACTGTGCAGCAGCGAGGTCTCGATGCGCGAGACGGCCTGGTCGAGCGCCTCGGCGCTGACGGGGCGCTTGCGCAGCGCCAGCGTCATCGAGGCGCGCAGCTTGGCCGGGTCGAACTCGGTGCGTCGCCCGTCCTTCTTGACGATGGACGGGTATTCGATCTCCGCGCGCTCGTAGGTGGTGAAGCGCTTGTCGCACCCCATGCAGCGCCGCCGCCGCCGGATCACGTCCCCCTCGTCGGATTCACGGGTCTCGACGACCTGGGTCTCCTCGTGGCCGCAGAAGGGGCAGCGCATGGCGGGCGGCGGGTGGGGTTCAGCGGTAGACCGGGAAGCGGCGGGTCAGTTCGTGGACCTTGGCACGCACCGCGGCGATGTGGGCCTCGTCCTGGGGGTTGTCCAGCACATCGGCGATCAGGTGGGCAGTGGCCACGGCCTCGGCTTCGGTGAAGCCGCGGGTGGTCATGGCCGGCGAACCCAGGCGGATGCCGCTGGTGACCATGGGCTTTTGCGGGTCGTTGGGGATGCCGTTTTTGTTGCAGGTGATGTGCGCGCGGCCCAGCACGGCTTCCGCTTCCTTGCCGGTCAGGCCCTTGGGACGCAGGTCCACCAGCATCACGTGGCTTTCGGTGCGGCCGCTGACGATGCGCAGGCCGCGGGCCATCAGGGTTTCGGCCAGGGCCTGGGCGTTCTTGACCACCTGTTGCTGGTAGGCCTTGAACTGCGGCGACAGGGCTTCCTTGAAGGCCACGGCCTTGGCAGCGATGACGTGCATCAGCGGGCCGCCCTGGATGCCGGGGAAGATCGCGCTGTTGATCTGCTTGGCCACATGGTCCTTCATCAGGATGATGCCGCCACGCGGGCCGCGCAGGCTCTTGTGGGTGGTGGAGGTCACCACGTCGGCAAAGGGCACGGGGTTGGGGTAGACGCCGCCGGCGATCAGCCCGGCGTAGTGGGCCATGTCCACCATGAAGTAGGCGCCGACGGCCTTGGCGACCCGGGCAAAACGCTCGAAGTCGATGCGCAGGCTGTAGGCGGAGGCCCCGGCGATGATGAGCCTGGGCTTGTGCTCGTGCGCCAGGCGCTCCATCGCGTCGTAGTCGATCTCTTCCTTTTCGTTCAGGCCGTAGCTGACGACCTTGAACCATTTGCCGGACATGTTCAGCGGCATGCCGTGGGTCAGGTGGCCCCCTTCGGCCAGGCTCATGCCCATGATGGTGTCGCCCGGCTGCAGCAGCCCGAAGAACACCCCCTGGTTGGCCTGGGAGCCGGAGTTGGGCTGGACGTTGGCATGTTCGGCGCCGAACAAGGCCTTGAGGCGGTCGATGGCGAGCTGCTCGACGATGTCGACGTATTCGCAGCCGCCGTAATAGCGCTTGCCGGGATAGCCCTCGGCGTATTTGTTGGTGAGCTGGCTGCCCTGGGCGGCCATCACGGCCGGGGAGGCATAGTTCTCTGAGGCGATCAGCTCGATGTGGTCTTCCTGGCGCTGGTTTTCCTGCTGGATGGCAGCCCAGATCTCGGGGTCGACGTTGGCGACGGTGGAGGTGGAGCGGTCGAACATGGCAGTCCTCTTCAGTGCGATGAAGTCCCTCTCGTAGTGCCGGCGGCGGCTGCGACAGCGCACCCGCATACCGCGTGCTGGATCGGAGGGCTGCCCAGGCGAACGGCGAAACGGCGGCGCCCGAGGCGGCCGCCGGCTGCACTTCCCGGTGGTTCACCACCTCAGGCGCTCACCCCGGGGCGGGGTGGGCCTTATCGCCAGTTGTGCAACGGCCGCAGTGTACTGGAGAACGCGGCACACCGGCCTGCGGTGCGCAGGAGCACCGCAGGCCGGGTGCCGCAAGATGGAGATTCAGGAGGCCTGGGCCACCTGGGTGTCGGCGCTTGGCTGATGGGCAGCATTGGTCTCGGGCGCGGAGGCTGCGGCAGCCGGCGCCGTGGCCGGGGCGCTCGTGCGCACGAGTTGCGGCACCGTGACGGGCACCGGGCGGCCCTGGGCCACGTTGCGCAGGTGGTTGCGCTCGGACAGCACCTTGGCTGCATAGCCGCCGTCGTGGGGCAGGTTGGCCGCGCCCACGTACCACTTCAGGCCACCTTCCAGGCTGCCGGCGCGGCTGATGTACTCGCGCAGGATCTGGGCGCCCACGCGCAGGTTGCTCACCGGGTCGAAGGCCGCATGGGTGCCGCCGAAGGCCTCGTACTTGTCATCGTGGACGCGGGTCATGACCTGCATCAAGCCCTGGGCGCCCACCGGGCTCTGGGCGAAGGGGTTGAAGCTCGATTCGATGGCGATCACGGCCAGCAGCAAGGTGGGGTCCAGGCCGGTGCGTTCACCGACCTCCCAGGCCTCCTTGACCAACCGGGCCACCGGCTCGGGCGCGACGCGGTAGCGGCGCGAGATCCACTGGACGATCGCGGCCTGCTCCTTGCCGAGTTCGCGGGGGTCCGCGGCGGTGACGCGCCGGATGGCCTCAGGCTCGGCCAGCGCGGCCACGAGGCTCTCGTCCTCGCTCAGGCGTGCCTCCTGGCGCTGGAGCAGCCAGCCCAGGGCATGCTGCTCCAACTGGTGGCGCAGGTCGGGCCGGCCCAGGCCGAAGAGGGTCGCACCCAGCACGAGCAGGCCCAGCAGCGCCAGGCCGTTGTGGCTGATGTCGAGCAGGCCTTGGCCGACGTCCCGGACGAAAACCGAGACGCAGCGGGCCATCGACTGCGTTGTCTGCGACACCCGGTGCCGCAGGGTGTGGGTCGCTGTCATGTCACTCCTTTCCGTCCGCGGGGACCGGACGACCGGTGTCGTGGCCCGGCCTGGCCCGCGGAGATAATGCCCCGCCACCCTAGAAAGTCAGGCGCCTGCAGGATGCAAGGCCCGGGTGGGCGGTTGATGGCATTGGCAGCGTGAAGTGCACCGGCAGCCGGTGCGGGTTATCCCTGATGGGAGACGGCCGGATTCTAGGAAGGCTCGAAATAACCAGTCAAGCCTTTGAATCCGATTGCTAATTATGCAAGGTTATGAAGTACCGAGATTTGCGTGATTTTGTTGACAAGCTGGAGGCCATGGGCGAGCTGCGGCGTGTTCACGAGCCAGTGTCCACTCACCTGGAAATGACGGCCTTGTGCGACCGTGTCCTCCAGTCGGGTGGCCCGGCGCTGTGGTTCGAGCAGCCGGTGGGTCACCGCATCCCGGTCCTGGGCAATCTGTTCGGCACCCCCAAACGTGTGGCCCTCGGGATGGGGGAGGAGGACGTGCAAGCCCTGCGGGGCATTGGCGAACTGCTGGCCCGGCTGAAGGAGCCCGAGCCGCCGCGCGGGCTCAAGGACGCTGGCCGACTGGTGCAGATGGCCAAGGCGCTGTGGGACATGAAGCCGGCCGTGGTGCGGCAGGCGCCGTGCCAGTCGGTGGTCTGGGAAGGGGCGGAGCTGGACCTCTCACGCCTGCCCATTCAGCATTGCTGGCCGGGGGATGTGGCGCCGCTGATCACCTGGGGGCTGGTGGTGACGCGCGGGCCGCAGTCGGTGCCTCATCCGCGTGTGCGCCAGAACCTGGGCATCTACCGCCAGCAGGTGATCGGGCCGCGGCAGCTCATCATGCGTTGGCTCGCCCACCGGGGCGGCGCGCTGGATTTCCGCGAGTTCGCGCTGGCCCAGCCGGGCCGGCCCTTCCCGATCGCGGTGGCCCTGGGGGCGGACCCGGCCACCATCCTGGGGGCGGTGACGCCCGTGCCCGACAGCTTGTCGGAATACCAGTTCGCCGGCCTGCTGCGCGGCTCGCGCACCGAGGTGGTGGACACGGCCGTCGGCGAGGGGGCGACCCGGCTGCAGGTGCCCGCCAGTGCCGAGATCGTGCTGGAGGGGCACATCCCGGTGGCGGCGCCGGGGTACACGGGGACCTCGCCCCACGGCGTGCCCCTGAAGGAGAAGGGTGGCTACCTGCACGCGCTGGAAGGGCCTTACGGGGATCACACCGGTTATTACAACGAGCAGGACTGGTTCCCGGTGTTTGAGCTGTCGCGCATCACGATGCGCGAATCGCCGATCTACCACTCCACCTACACCGGCAAGCCGCCTGACGAGCCGGCCGTGCTGGGGGTGGCGCTCAACGAGGTGTTCGTGCCCATCCTGCGCAAGCAGTTTCCCGAGATCGTGGACTTCTATCTTCCGCCCGAGGGCTGCAGCTACCGTATGGCCATCATCAGCATGCGCAAGGCCTATGCGGGCCATGCCAAGCGCCTGATGTTCGGGGTGTGGAGCTTCCTGCGGCAGTTCATGTACACCAAGTTCATCGTGGTCACCGACGAGGATGTGGACATCCGCTCGTGGGCCGACGTGATCTGGGCCCTCACCACCCGGGCCGACCCGGTGCGCGACACCACGCTGGTGGAACACACGCCGATCGACTACCTGGACTTCGCCTCGCCGGTGTCGGGGCTGGGGGGCAAGATGGGCATCGATGCGACGAACAAGTGGCCCGGCGAGACGCACCGCGAATGGGGCCGCTTGATCACGATGGACGCGCAGGTGCGCTCGCGCATGGACGCGCTGTACGAGCGCTTGTTCTCATGAGGCCCACGGCGGGGCGTCGGGCCCGGTCATGGCGGGCGGTAATGGAGGCCTGCCTGCTCATTGGAAATGCGAACTGGCGTCCGGCGGCTGGCTTCGGTATCTTTGAGTCGCCTGCACGGTTGCAGGTGTTTCCGATGCGCAGTCTCTGCGCGTAAGGAGCCCCGGACTTCTTCCCTCCGGAGCCCCGAAACGTGGCGTCACGCCACCCCCCCTCCGGCCGGTCAGGCTCGGAGGGGTTTCTTCTTGGTGCGGTCGTTGTCTCAGTATCCCAGCACCAGGGCGAGCCACTCGCGCCAGGCGTGGCGGTTCTCGATCAGCCCTGGCAGGCTTGGAGACCAGTGGGCCAGGTGCGAGGTCTGCAGGGGCAGCAGCCCCATCGGCGCCGGCTGGATTGTCAGGCCGCTGCCACCCAGGGCCTCGGTGAAGGCTCGCTGTGCGCGCGGCATGTGCCAGACATGGGTGACGAGCACGATCTTGCGCACGCCGGCCTGGCGCAGCAGTGCCGCCGTGCGGCCGGCATTCTCGCGGGTGTCGCGCGAGCCGTCTTCCACCCAGCGCAAGGCGGTGCCGTGCTCTTCCCGTGCGATGCGTTCAGCCACTCGGGCTTCGGGCGTCACGGATTCAGGCAGTCCATGCGGGATGCCACCGCTGTAGGCCAGCGGCAGGCCGGTCTGGCGCGCGAGCCACAGGCCGTAGCGCAGGCGTTGCAGGCCGGTGGCCGACAGGTCCGACAGGCGGTAGTCCGGCGAGCGTGGCACCAGGCCCCCGCCCAGCACGACGATGGCCACAGTGGGATTGCCTTTGGCCTGGGCCTTGGCCTGGGTTTTCAGCTCATCGAGGTCGATGGGGCCGAGGGCCGGCGGCACCCTGAGCACAAAGGACTGGGTGACCCAGGCCCAGCCCGTGGTCGAGCCCAGCCACAACCCCGCACAGGCCAGCAACACCAGGGCGATGCCCAGCGCGCGGCGTGGACGCCATTGGCGCAGGCCGACCAGCAGCAGCACGATGAACACCCCGGGGGGCAGGACCAGGGCCAGCAGGTAAGGCAGATAGGGCGCGAGGCTGTCGGACATGGGCTGCAATCGAGGCCGGGGGGGGGGGACGCCGCGATTGTGCAGGAAAGCCCCTGCAGTTCATCGCCCCAAGCCGAGACCCGCGGCGAGCTTCGTTAAGCTTGGCGGCTTTGGAGCCTGGCGATGTCCGAAGCGCAAGAGATCACCCTGGCCGGAGGCTGCTTCTGGTGCCTGGAGGCGGTGTACGACCGCGTCGAAGGCGTGCTCGACGTGGAGTCGGGCTATTCGAACGGGAGCTGGCACAGTCCCAGCTACGAACAGGTGTGCTCGGGGCAGACCGGTCATGCCGAGGTCGTGCGCGTGCGTTTCGACCCGCAACGCATCAGTCTGCGGGAGATCCTCGAGATCTTCTTCACGATCCACGATCCCACGACGCCGAACCGCCAGGGCCATGATGTGGGGCCCCAGTACCGCTCGGGGATCTATTTCCACGACGCCGAGCAGGAGCGTGTGGCGCGCGCGATGATCGCCGAGCTGACGGCAGCCGGGGCCTGGAAGGACCCCATCGTGACCGAGGTCGCCCCGGTGGACAACTACTGGCCGGCCGAGCCCTACCATCAGGACTATTTCCTGAAGCATCCCGAGCAGGGCTATTGCGCCCATGTCGTTGCGCCCAAGGTGGAGAAGTTCCGCCGGACCTTCGCCCACAAGGTGCGCTCGGGATGATCGTCTGGCGTGATCTGAGCTTGCAGCATCCGCGCGGCCCGCTGCTGCGCTTTCCCGACCTGCGGCTGGAGGCCGGGCGCGTGCTGTTGCTGCGTGGGGCTTCGGGCACGGGCAAGTCCAGCCTGCTGGCCTTGCTGGCCGGGTTGCTGACGCCCACCACCGGCGAGATCGAGGTCGACGGCACGCCGCTGCACCGGCTGTCGCCGCGCCAGCGTGATGCCTGGCGTGCGGCCCGGCTGGGCGTGCTGCCGCAGCGGCTGCATCTGAGCGAAAGCCTGAGCGTGGCCGACAACCTGGCCCTGGCCCTGTGGGCCGGTGGGGTGGCCGGACAGGCGCGCGCGCGCGTGCCGCAGGTGCTGGGGCGCCTGGGCGTGGCCGATCTGGCGGGGCGCCGCCCCCATGAGCTCAGCGGGGGCCAGGCCCAGCGGGTGGCCCTGGCCCGCGCGGTGCTGCGCGAGCCCCGCGTGCTGCTGGCCGACGAGCCCACCGCCAGCCTGGACGACGAGGCGGCCGCCGACGTGCTGGCGCTGTTGCGCGAGCAGTGCCGCCAGCGGGGCGCGACCCTGGTGATTGCCACCCATGACCGCCGCGTGGTGCAGGCGCTGGCGGGCGACGATCCGGTGGAGCTGCGGCTGTGAACCTCGCACGCCTGTCGTGGACCTACCTCTGGGCGCGTCCGCTGGTGACGCTGCTGCATCTGCTGCTGCTGAGCCTGGGCCTGGCGGCGATCAGTCTGGTGTTGCTCGTCAGCGAGCAGGTCGAGCAAGGCCTGCGGCGCGACCTGGCCGGCATCGATCTGGTCGTGGGGGCCAAGGGCAGCCCGTTGCAACTCATCCTGTCCGGGGTGTTTCATCTGGATGTGCCCCCCGGCAACATCCCGGCCGAGACCGTGCACGAGTTGCGTTCACATCCGCTGGTCGAGACGGTCATCCCGGTCTCGCTGGGCGACAGCTACCGGGGGTTTCGCATCGTGGGCACCGAGCCGGCCTACCTGGAGCACTACGGCGCGAAGCTCACCCAGGGCCGCCTCTGGGCGGGGACGCTGGAGGCCGTGCTGGGGGCCGATGTGGCGGCACGCACGGGCCTGCGCCCGGGCGACCGCTTCGTCGGCGTGCACGGGCTGGGCAGCGAGGGCGAGGCCCATGGCGACACCCCCTACACCGTGGTGGGGGTGCTCGAACGCAGCGGCAGGGTGCTCGACCGGCTGATCCTCACCTCCACCGAGTCGGTGTGGGAGGTGCACGAGACCGAGACCGCGTTGGACGAGGAGGACCGCCGCTACCTCGAGGCTGAGCGCGAAGTCACCCTGCTGTTGCTGCGCTACCGCAGCCCGCTGGCGGCCGTGAGCCTGCCGCGGCTGATCCATGCCCAAACGGCGCTGCAGGCGGCCTCACCGGCACTGGAGACGGCCCGCCTGCTGCGCATCGTCGGGGTGGGGGCCGAGGTGTTGCGCGGGTTCGGGCTGGTGCTGCTGGTGGTGGCGGCGCTGTCGGTGTTCATCGGCCTGTACCATGCCGTGCGCGAGCGGGCCAACGACCTGGCCATGCTGCGCATGCTGGGGGCCCCGCCGCACAAGGTGGCTGCCGTGGTGCTGGCCCAGGCCCTGTGGCTGGCCGCGGGGGGCTTGTTGCTCGGCCTGGCCCTGGGCCACGGCTTGACGTCTCTGTTAGGCTGGGCCCTGGCGCAGCGCCAGTCGGTGGCGCTGAGCGGCTGGACCTGGCTGGGCGCCGAATGGGGCGTGGTGGCCGCGGCCTTGGGGTTGGCGGTGCTCAGTGCCGCCTTGCCGGCCTGGCAGGCCTACCGGCTCGACGTGATGCGGCTGCTGCAAGCGCCGCGATGACGGGCGGCCGCCCCGGGGCAGGCCGCCGGATCTCGCGGATGAACCTTCCGGCGGGCGGCGGGTCGACGTCGCATGTCTTGGCTTTGTCATGGAGAGTCTTTTGTCATGATTGACCGTGTTCTGTTCTCGCTGGTGCTGGCCTTCCCTCTGATGCTGGGCGCTGCAGGGGTCCAGGCCCAGCAAGCGCCGGTTTTGTCCGACCATGTGAAGAAGGACATCGAGCGCCACCGCGCGATGGCGGCGGCCCATGAGGCCGCGGCGCGCTGCCTGGAGTCCGGCAAGAGCGAGGACGCCTGCCTGAAAGAGCTGCAGGCGGCCTGCAAGGGCCTGGGCATCGGCAAGCACTGCGGCATGCGTCACGTCCACTGAGCACCTTCCGATGACCGATCGTCGCTGCTTCGTCTGCGGCCTGCTGGCCCTGGCGGCCCCGGGGGCCTGGGCCCAGCTCGCCGCCCCGCTGGGGGGGGCGGCGCCGGCGTCACCGCTGGGCAGCGGACCGGGCTACCACAGCCCGGACAGCCCGATCCCGCCGCTGCAAGAGCGCGAGGGGGTGCTGTCATGGAAGCTCCTCGGATCGGTCAAGACCCGGGCCGAACGCCAGCGGCTGCGGCCGATCTTCCCGGCCGATGTGAGGGCCCTGGACCGGCAGATCGTGAAGTTGCAGGGTTTCATGATGCCGCTGGATGCCAGCGAGCGTCAGCACCACTTCCTGCTGTCGGCCGTGCCCACCACCTGTTCGTTTTGCATCCCGGCCGGCCCGGAGGGGCTGGTCGAGGTGCGGGCCAAGACGCCGGTGCGCTATAGCGTGGACCCGGTGGTGGTCGAGGGGCGGCTGTCTGTGTTGGACAACGACCCCTACGGGCTGTTCTACCGCCTCACCGAGGCGCAGCCGGCGCGCTGAAGCCCCGGTGCCGCCACCTGGCGGTGGTGGGCCAAGCCCTGCGGGCTCGTTACACTGGGCGCAAGCCGCCCTTGGGGCCCCAGTATGTCGTCGCCGTCTTTCTCTTTCTCCGATCCACCGGTCATTGACGCGGCGGCGCAAGCCTTGCTGGACATGACGTCCGAGCCCTTGTTCCTCGCCGACCCGCAGGGACATATCGTCTTTGGCAATGCCGCCTGGCGGGACTGGATGCACCGCCACGGCGGCGCGGGCGCGGCGCTGACGGCTGCTGTGCAGGCACGGCCGCCTTCGCAGGACCGGGAAGCGGCGCAGCAGGTGTCGTCGTCCGGGCAGGCCCCTGAGGGGGCGCCGCTGGTGATGGCCGACGGCTCCCGGCTGCATCTGCGTCCCTGGCATGGGCAGGACGGGGGGGCCGGCTGGCTGGGCCGCATCGCGGCGCCGAGCGGGCCGGCCGAGACCGGCCACGGCGTGGCGCCCGGCCTGGTGCAGCGCCTGGAGATGACCCAGGACTTCGGGCGCCTGGCGGTGTGGGAGCGCAGCCTGGATGGCCGGCAGGCCCACTGGGATGAGCACATGTTCCGCGTCTATGGTCTGCCCCCCCAGCCGCAACCGCCCGATCCCGACACCATCCGGGAGTTGATCCATCCCGAGGATCGCGAGCGCGTTCTGCAGGCCTGGCAGGCCAGCATCCGCTCACCCGGTGCCTACCACCTGCACTACCGCCTCGTGCCCCGCACCGGCGGTGTGCGCGTCGTGCATTCATTGTGGCGGGTGCTGGCCGACGCCCACGGCCGCCCAGACCGCGCGCTGGGCGTGCTGGTCGACGACACCGAAAGCTTCGAGCGGGGCGCCCAGGTGCGTAAGCTCAGTGCCCAGTTCGAGCTGGCGGTGGAACTGGCCCAGCTGATCATCTGGGTGCACGACCCGGCCACCGACGAGCTGCGTGTCAACGAGCGGGCGGCGGCGCTGCTGGGGGTGCCGGAGCGGGTGGCCCTGCGGTTGGAGGACGTGCGCGCGCGTGTGCACGAGGACGATCGCCAGGCCCTGGCCGAGGGGCTGCAGCGGGTACTCGACGGTGAGGATGCGGTCGACGTCGTCGCCCGCTATCGCGATGCCCAGGGGGTCTACCGCACCTTGCTGACGCGCCGTGCCGCGCAGCGCGATGAGACGGGTCGCGTCGTGGCGGTGCTGGGGGTGGCCATGGACATCACGGAGCGTCGCAACACCGAGCTGGCCTTGCAACAGGCGCAGGCGCGCGCGGCCCTGGCCACCCGCGAGGCCGGCATCGGCACCTGGGAGCGTGACCTGCGCACCGGCACCAGTCACTGGGACGCGCAGATGTACCTGCTGCGCGGCCTGAGCCCGGACGATCCGCGGCCGGTGGAGGCTTTGCGCGTGAGCTGCGTGCACCCGGACGACCGGGCGGCGATGTGGGCCCGTTACGACCAGGTGCATGCGGGCGCTCTGGACCGCACGGCCTTCGAGTTCCGCGTGGTCTGGCCCGATGGCAGCGAACACTGGCTGGCCACGCGCGGGCACGTGCTGCGCGACGAGAGCGGCCAGCCGGTGCGCATGCTCGGGGTCAACTGGGACATCACCGAACTCAAGCGAACCGAGCAGGCCCTGCGCGAGAAGGCCGCGGCCGAACAGGCGAGCCGGGCCAAGTCGGAATTCCTGGCCCGCATGAGCCATGAACTGCGCACGCCGCTCAATGCGGTGCTGGGTTTCGCGCAGGTGCTGCAGGCCGATGCGGCGCAGGCCTTGAGTCCGGCCCAGCGGCAGCGGGTGGACCACATCCACGCCGCCGGTCGTCACCTGCTGGCCCTGATCGACGACATGCTGGACCTGGCGCGCATCGAGTCGGGCACCGTGGCCCTGCGCCCGGAGGCGCTCGATGTGCAGGTGGTGGTGGCCGATGCCTTGGGGCTGGTGGCGCCGATGGCCCGCGCGCACCGCATCGAGCTGCACACCGGATCGCTGGCCGGCCTGGTGCAGGCCGACCGGCAGCGCCTGCGCCAGGTGCTGATGAACCTGCTGTCCAATGCCATCAAGTACAACCGCCCGGGCGGGCGCGTGGACGTGGCCGCGCACGGGACGGCCGATTGGCTCACACTGGTCGTGCGCGATACCGGCCGGGGGATGAGCCGCGAGCAGGTGCAGGGCTTGTTCGAACCGTTCAACCGCCTGGGGGTGGAGCGCGAGGGGATCGAAGGCACCGGCATCGGTTTGTCGATCGCGCGGCAGCTCGTGACCCACATGGGCGGGCGCATCGAGGTGCGCAGCCGCGTGGGCCAGGGCAGCGAATTCGAGGTGTGGCTGCCACGCGCCCTGCAAGCGGCCTGCCCGGCTGCCGGCGAGGCGCCGGCCCCCACCCCGCCGGTGGCACCGCAGCCGCAGGCCGAGCCTGCGCAACCGGCGCTGGAGCTGCTCTACATCGAGGACAACGAGGTCAACGTCACGCTGGTGCGCGAGGTGCTGGCCCTGCGCCCGGCAGTGCGGCTCAGCGTGGCGGGTGACGGTGCGGGCGGCGTGGCGCTGGCGCACACCTTGCAGCCCGATGCGGTGTTGGTGGACATGCACCTGCCCGACATGGACGGCCATGAGGTGCTGCGCCGCCTGCAAGCCGACCCGCGCACCGCCGCCCTGCCATGCATCGCGCTGTCGGCCAATGCGATGCCCGAGGACGTGCAGCGGGCCCTGGCCGCAGGTTTCGTGGACTACTGGACCAAACCCATCGATGTGGCGCGCTTCCTGGCGGCCATCGACCGCATGCTGGCGGCGCGTGCGGGGCGTGAGGGATGAGCGGTGTCCTGGTTTCTTTCAGGGGGCCAGCCGCTCGCGCACCCACTGTCCGCGCTCGTCGAGCCGGTAGCGCAGCCGGTCGTGCAGGCGGGACTTGCGACCCTGCCAAAACTCCCAGCGGTCGGGCACCAGCCGGTAGCCGCCCCAGTGCGGCGGCCGGGGCGGGTTGAGCGCGAACTGCGCGGCGTAGCGCGCGGCGTTGGCCATCAGCACCGCGCGGGATTCGATCACCTCGCTCTGGGGCGAGGCCCAGGCGCCGATGCGCGAGTCCAGCGGACGCGAGCGGAAGTATTCGTCCGATTCGGCCTCGGCGACCTTCTCGACGCGCCCCTCGATGCGCACCACGCGCTCGAGCTCCACCCAGTGGAACTGCAAGGCGGCGTACGGATGGACCGCCAGCTCGCGCCCCTTGCGGCTGTGGTAGTTGGTGAACCAGACGATGCCGCGCTCGTCGCAGCCCTTGATCAGCACGACGCGGGTCGAGGGCCGGCCGTCTGCGCCGACGGTGGCCAGGGTCATGGCATTGGGTTCGGGCAGTTGCGCGGCCAGGGCCTCGTCGAGCCAGCGGCGAAACAGGCGCAGCGGATCGGGGTCGGCGCTGCGTTCATCGAGCTCGGCGCGTTCATAGCTCTTGCGCAGATCGGCGAGACGTTTGTCCATGGCGGGCAGTATAGGCACCGCCCGCGCACGGCGCGCCGGCCATCGGCAGCGACCCCAAGCGGGTCGGTCCCTAGGGCTTGTCCCCAACCGGGGTGTCCCCAGTGGCGCCGGCGCGCCGACTGGGCTTCCATAGGGCCGGTGTGCCGCACCGGTGCACCATCGCATCATCACAAGGAGGATGTTCATGTCGTCTGCGCCCGTGGTCATCGTCCTGGCGGCGGGGGCCGGGTCGCGCTTCGAGGGGCCGGGACACAAGCTCACGCAGGCCCTGGGCCCCACCACGGTGCTGGGCGCGACGCTGCAGCAGGTGCTGGCCAGCCGTCTGAGGCTGGTGGTGGTGACCACCAGCGCCTTGCGCGACATGGTCAAGGGCTGGGTGGCCACGCAAGATGTCATCGTGGTGCCCTCGGGCTCGGACGGGACGGGCGAGCACCTGGGCATGGGCTATTCGATCGCCGCGGGCGTGCGCGCGCGGGGTGATGCCGCCGGCTGGCTGGTGATGCCCGGCGACATGCCCCTGGTGCGCCCGGCGACGCTGCGGGCCGTGGCGGCCGCACTCGAAGGGCATCCGGTGGCCTATGCCCAGTTCCAGGGACAGCGTGGCCACCCGGTGGCGTTCTCGGCCGAGCTGTACTCGGAGCTCGCGGTGTTGGACGGGGACCAGGGCGCCCGCAGGATCCTGGCGCGCTATCCGGCCGCGGCGGTGGAGGTGGACGATCCCGGCGTGCTGGTGGACATCGACACCCGCCACGACCTGCTGTCGGTGCAGACCCGTGTGCCGGCGTGCGGCGGCGTGCCGGCGGCCCAAAGGGAGTACCGCAGGCCCTGAGCGCTCGCCCGTCTTCAGCCGCTGATCAAGCCATGCCGCCGGGCCAGCGCCAGCAGCCCGGCCAGGGCGCGGTCATGGATGCCGTGCTCGCGCAGGCAGCGCTCGGTGCGCACCACGTAGTCCAGCGTCGTGCCGTAGCGGCCGCGGGCATGACGCAGGATGTGCAGCAGGCGCGCTTCGTCCAGCGCGCCGGTGTGGTTGGGGCTGTTGCGGCTGAGCGTGAAGGCCAGCGCGCGCACTGTGCCCTGGGCGGTGCGGCAGGGCAGCCAGCGCGGATCGTAGACCCCGGTGGGCATCTCGCGCTGCCACAGCTTGTCCAGCTCGCGCCGCGCGATGGCCCGGGGCACACGGAACACCATGCCCTGGCAGGCCCCGCCGGGCATCAGCGCAAAGACGAGGCCGGGCTCGAGCGGCGTGCCCCGATTGATGCGCGACCACATGCTCAACCGCCGGTGGTAGCCGTGCACGCGGGCCAGCAGGCGCCGGTCGTGCTCGATCTCCGGGTTCCAGATCAGCGAGGCGTAGCCGAACACCCACAGGTCGGCACCGGCGGGCCACTGTGACAGGGTCTGCTCCAGCATCACCTGCGGATCGCGCAGGATGGACACGCTGCCGAGGTCAGGAGGGTGGGCAAGGTTGGGGTTCACGGGCGTGTCGCAGGCTCGCCGGCGATGCAGGGGCCGGTCAAAGGTTGTACCGCAAGTTCCTCCGTCCCGCAGGCCCCCTGTCGGTTCCGGGCAACGGCAGGCCCCGGAGGAGGCGGCGGCGACCTGCACAACTCCACCCCGGCGGTGGGGCCGGTGCGTTTTGATTTGACGTTGTAACCAAGTTACCTAAGAATTGAGGTATTGGTTACAACCGCACGCGCCAGGCGTGCCGACCCTGCGATGAAATCCGTCATTCAAGAAGTCACCCAGCGCATTGCCGAGCGCAGTGCCGCCACGCGGCGCGCCTACCTCGAGGTCGTCGAGGGCATGGCCCGCCGTCCTCGCGGAGCCGACCGCATGGGGTGTGCCAATGTGGCACACGCCTTTGCGGCGCTGCCGGCGTCGGACAAGTTGCGTGTCGTGGCCGAAAGGGCGCCCCACCTGGGGGTCGTCACGGCCTACAACGACATGCTCTCGGCGCACCAGCCCTATGAGGGGTTTCCGGCCGTGATCCGCGACGAGGCGCGCCGCCGGGGCGCCACCGTCCAGGTGGCCGGCGGCGTGCCGGCCATGTGCGATGGTGTCACCCAGGGCCAGCCGGGCATGGAGCTGAGCCTGTTTTCGCGCGACACCATCGCGATGGGCACCGCGGTGGCGCTGTCGCATGATGTCTTCGATGCCGCGCTGCTGCTGGGGGTGTGCGACAAGATCGTGCCGGGCCTGCTGATCGGGGCGCTGCACTTCGGCCATCTGCCCTGCGTGTTCGTGCCGGCCGGTCCGATGAGCTCGGGCCTGTCCAACAACGACAAGGCCAAGGTGCGCGAGCAGTTCGCCCAGGGTCTGGTCGGCCGCGAGGCCCTGCTCGCGGCCGAATCGGCCGCCTACCACGGCCCGGGCACCTGCACCTTTTATGGCACGGCCAACAGCAACCAGATGTTGTTGGAGGCCATGGGCCTGCATGTGCCCGGCGCAGCCTTCATCCATCCGCATGCCGAGCTGCGCGAGGAACTCACCCGCGAGGCGGTGCGCACGGCTTTGCGTGGCATTGAGCGTGCCGAGCAGGTGGCCATTGGCCGCCTGGTGGACGAGCGCGTCATCGTCAATGCCATGGTGGCGCTGCTGGCCACGGGCGGCTCCACCAATCACCTCATCCACTGGGTGGCGGTGGCGCGGGCTGCGGGGATCCTGATCGACTGGAACGACTTCTCCGACCTCTCCGCCGCGGTGCCGCTGCTGGCGCGCGTGTACCCCAACGGCAGCGCCGACGTGAACCAGTTCCAGGCCGCCGGCGGCCCGGGCTTCGTGATCCGCGAGCTGATCGACCACGGCTGTCTGCATGCCGATGTGGCCACTGTCGCCGAGGGCGGCCTGGCGGCCTACACCCGCGTGCCCGTGCGCGCTCCGGGCGGCCTGGCCTGGCAGGAGCTGCCGCGCGACAGCGGCGATGACACGGTGCTGCGCCGCGCCGAACGGCCTTTCAGCCCCACTGGCGGGCTGAAGCTGCTGCGCGGCAACCTGGGCCGTTCGGTGATCAAGACCTCGGCGGTGCCCGAAGACCGGCATGTCGTCGAGGCGCCGGCGCGCGTGTTCGACAGCCAGGAGGACATGCTGGCGGCCTTCAACCGCGGCGAGCTCGAACGCGACGTGGTCGTGGTGGTGCGCTTCCAGGGCCCACGCGCCAATGGCATGCCTGAGCTGCACAAGCTCACGCCACCGCTGGCGGTGCTGCAAGGCAAGGGCTACAAGGTGGCGCTGGTGACCGATGGCCGCATGAGTGGTGCCTCGGGCAAGGTGCCGGCGGCCATCCATGTGAGCCCCGAGGCGCTGGCCGGCGGGCCGCTGGGCAAGGTGCGCGACGGCGACCTCATCCGCCTCGATGCCGTGGCGGGTACGCTGGAGGCGCTGGTGGATGAGGCCACCTGGGCCACACGCGAGGGGGCCTTGCCATCGGCCGAACAGGCGCAAGCCCATGGCCGCGGCCTGGGCCGTGAGCTCTTCGCCGGCATGCGGCGCAACGTCCTGAGCGCCGAAGAAGGCGCGTGTACCTGGCTATGAACATGATGACCGACCCCTTGGAACTGGCCGACCATGGCCCCGTGATTCCCGTGATCGTGCTCGACCGTGTCGAGGATGCCGTGCCGCTGGCGCGCGCCCTCGTGGACGGCGGCGTGAAGGTGCTGGAGGTGACGCTGCGCACACCGGTGGCGCTGCAGTGCGTGCAGGCCATCGCGCGGGACGTTCCCGAGGCCATCGTGGGCGTGGGCACGGTGCGCCGGCCCCAGGACGTGTGGGCTTCGGTGGATGCCGGGGCGCGCTTTGCGGTGAGCCCGGGTTATACGAGCGAGATCGGCCGTGCCTGCCGCGAGGCCGGCTTGCCGCTGCTGCCCGGCGTGGCCACCAGCAGCGAGGTGATGGCCGCCAACGCCGACGGATGGCACTTCTTGAAGTTCTTCCCGGCCACCGCGGCCGGGGGGCTGCCGCTGCTGCAGGCCTGGGCCAGCCCCTTCCATGACGTGGTGTTCTGCCCCACGGGCGGCATCACGCCGCAGACGGCACCGCAGTTCCTGGCGCTGCCCAATGTGAAGGTGTGCGGCGGCTCCTGGCTCACGCCTGCGCAGGCCATCCGGGCCGGCGATTGGGCGCGCATCACGCAGCTCGCGCGTGAGGCCCGCAGCTTGCGAGCCTGATCAGGCCTCGGGCTTGCGTTCGATCAGCTCGATCTTGTAGCCGTCGGGGTCGGTCACGAAGGCGATCACGGTGCTGCCGCCTTTGACGGGGCCGGGCTCGCGGGTGATCTGGCCGCCGTTGGCGCGGATCTTCTCGCACGCGGCATAGGCGTCGGGCACCTCGATGGCGATGTGGCCGTAGGCCGTGCCCAGCTCGTAGCGTTCAACGCCGTAGTTGTAGGTCAGCTCGATCTCGGCGTGCTCGGGATTGCGACCGTAGCCGACGAAGGCCAGCGAGTATTGCTGTTCCGGACGGTCGGTGGTGCGCAGGAGCTGCATGCCCATGACCTTGGTGTAGAAGTCGATCGAGCGTTGCAGGTTGCCCACGCGCAGCATGGTGTGGAGGATTCTCATCGTGCGGTATGGGTGAGGTGAGTGATTTGCGTGCGCCTTCGAAGGCGCGCACGCCGTACAGTGTGCCCCGGCCCCGCCCTGCGTGCACGCTGCACCCCGGATGCGCCCATCGCGCCGCGGGGCTTGTGCAAGGACCGGCGATGCCGGCCGCCCCTGCGCCTGGACTCAGCGACGCCCGGGCACACCCAGGCGGCGCAGCTGGGCGATCACGGTGTCGGCATCGACGCAGCCGGGGGCGACGATGTGCCCCTCGCCCTCGCTGGCGGCGATCAGCGTGGGAAAGCCGGTGATGCCCCAACGCTGGGCCAGCGCGACGTCGTCGATCGTGGCCTCGCGCAGCTCGGGGCTGGCGAATGCGGTCTCGAACGCCTGCCGGGGCAGGCCGATCGAGCCGGCCAGCTCGACCAGCGCCTCGGTGCGGGTGACGTCGCGGCCCTGGGCATAGAAGGCCGTCTGGATGGCGCGGAACATCGGCAGGCCCAGGCGCGGCTGCAGCTCGCGCACCGTGATCACGGCACGACAGGCCGGTTCGGTGGTGTAGACGAAATCCTCGCGCCGCAGCCAGCCCAGGTCGAAGGGCTGGCCGGTGCGGGCCGCCACTTCGCCCCAGTGGCGCCGCAGATGGGCCCGCAGCCGTTCGTCCATCGGGCGCTCGTCCTGGCGCAGGCCACCCATCACGAGCTGCAGCGGCAGGTGGGCATAGGCAGCGCGCACCCGCTCGAGCTGCGGCGCGAAGCCATAGCACCATGAGCACAGGGGGTCGCCCACGTAAACGAGGGACCAGGAACTGCCCATGGCGCCGGGGCGGATCAGGACGTGCCGGCCCTCACCGGCACGGTGTAGTTCAGCGCACGCCGGCCCCCGTCGACATAGAGGATCTCGCCGGTGATGTAGCTGGCGGCGTCGCTGGCCAGGTAGGCCACGGCCTCGGCGACCTCGGCGGGCTCACCCAGGCGCTGCATCGGCGTGCGGCTGAGGATGCGTGCGCGGGCCTCCTCGCTGCCCAGCACCGCCTGGCGGGCGAGTTCGGTGGCGATCGTGCCGGGGGCCACCGCATTGACGCGGATGCCATGGTCCACCAGCGCCAGCGACATCGCCCGCGTGAGCTGGTCGACCCCCCCCTTGCTGGCGTTGTAGCTGGCGATGCTGGGGATGGCCATCACGCCATTGACCGAACTCATGTTGACGATGGCGCCGCCGGATCCCTGGCGCACCATCACGCGCGCACAGGCCTGCCCCATCAGGAAGGCGCCCTTGAGGTTGACGCGCAACACGGCATCGAAATCGGCCTCGGTGATGTCGAGGAAGTCCGCGGCGCGGAAGATGCCGGCGTTGTTGACCAGCACGTCGATGCGCCCGAAGCGCTCGACGGCTGCGGCCACGGCGGCGTCGACCTGGGCCTTGTCGCCCACGTCGCAATGAAGGTACAGGGCCGGGGCGCCTTGGGCCGACAAGCGATCGGCCAGCGCTTGGCCTTGGGCGTCGTCGACATCGAGCAGCACCACCGGGGCCTCTTCGCGGGCGAAGCGCTCGGCACAGGCCGATCCGATGCCTTGTGCGGCGCCGGTGATGAGAGTGACGCGGCCATGCAGGCCGAAGCAAACGGACGGCGGCGAGGTGTGCGGCATGCAAGCTCCCTGTCGAACGCACGACACCCGCCGCGGCCAGGGGGCCGTCAGGCGGGCGGCGATGAGCTTGCAGTGTAACGGGGCTTGGCAGGGGGTCAGAGGGGGTCAGGCCGGACGCAGGCGTTTCATCTGGCGGCGCAAACTCACGGCGTCGGGGCTGCGCTCGCGCGGGCTTCCTTCGAGCCGGAACACACCCACCGCGGCGGCCACGACCTGCGCTTGCTCCTTGAGTTGCGCCGAAGCCGACGACAGCTCCTCGACCATGGCGGCGTTTTGCTGCGTGAGCGTGTCCATCTGGGCGACCGCCTCGTTGATTTGCGAGATGCCGTTGAGCTGCTCGCGCGCACCGGTGCTGATGTCGGCCATCAAGGACTGGACCTGCTCCACCGAGCGCAAGGCTTGGTCCATCGTGGCGCGTGCGGCGTTCACCTGTTGCTCGCCGGCCGTCACGCAGCGCGAGGACTCCCCGATGAGCGCTTTGATCTCTTTGGCGGCCGCGCTGGTGCGCTGTGCCAGCGCACGCACCTCTGCGGCCACCACGGCAAAGCCGCGGCCCTGCTCGCCGGCCCGGGCGGCTTCGACGGCGGCGTTCAAGGCGAGGATATTGGTTTGGAACGCAATGCTGTCGACCACGTGGATGATCTCGCCGATGCGCTGCGAGGCTTGGCTGATGGCCTGGACGGTATGGATCACCTCGTCGACGGCCTGGCTGCTGCGGCCGGTGATGTCCTGGGCTTGGACGGCCAGCTCGGCGGCTTGCCGGGCGGCATCGGCGCTATGGCTCACGGTGCCGGTGATTTCCTCCATGGACGAGGCGGTCTGCTGCAGGCTGCTGGCTTGCGATTCGGTGCGTGCCGACAACTCCTGGCTGCCTGCGGCGAGCTCGGCTGCGGCGGCCTGGATCCGCTGGACCTCGTCGCGGGCGTCGCGCACGATGGACATCAGGTTCACATTGAGTTGGTTCATCGCCTGGGCGAAGCGGCCGATCAGGTCGTGACGGTCCACGGCGATGCGTTGGGTGAGGTCGCCGGCGGCCATGCGATGGGCCAGGGTGAGCAATCCGTGAATCGGACGGATCATGAGGGCGTTCAGCCCTTGGTACAGCAGCCAGGCCAGGGCAACGCTCAGCAAGGCGCCGCCGGCCCAGGCCTGAGCGCTCAGATCCTGCCCGCCGCCGCGGCCCACACCGATGCCCAGCGTGAACGCCACACCGACCACGGCGGCGGCCAGGGCGCCCACTTTGGCGCCGAGTCCCCCGTCGAGCCGGCGCGCCCAGCGACCGGCCAGGGTGTCGCGCAGCACCCGGCCGTGTTGCAGCCGGTGCACCGGCCGGCCGGCCGCGCGCTCCTCGCGCATGCGGGCGTACAAGGCCTGGGCGGCTTGCACTTCCTCACGGCTGGGGACGGTGCGCACCGACATGTAGCCGATCGGCTGGCCGTTGTCGACCAGCGGCGTGACATTGGCCATCACCCAGTAATGGGAGCCGTCCTTGCGGCGGTTTTTGACCACCGCCCGCCATGGCAGCCCACTTTGGATGGTGGCCCACAGGTCGCGGAAGGCCTCTTCCGGCATGTCCGGGTGTCGGATGAGGTTGTGCGGCTGCCCAAGCAATTCCTCGCGGGCGTAGCCACTGACCTCGATGAACGCCGGGTTGCAGTACAGGATGCGGCCTTGCAAATCGGTCGTGGACACGAGGGTGGATCCTTCGGGGACCCGGTACTCGTGGTCGGTGACAGGCAGGTTCAAACGCATGGAACTCTCGTCCGGGGAGCTGAAGCATGGGAGCGGTATCGGCCGATTCGGGGTTTCCCGTAAGCCCCGGCCGTGCTCGGGCTTGATTCAGCTCAAACCGCAGGTGTGAACTCGATCACGGGAGGCCTTCGCGCCGTGACGGGTTGTCGAGCCCCCGATTCGGGGTTGCGGGCTCAGCGGTGGCAGCGCAGGATGAGCGGTGCTCGAGGGACCCATGCCACAAGACACGAAGCCGCCCGTGTGGGTGCTGATCGTTGGCTGCCAGGCCAAGGACTGGCCGGATGTGCAGGCCGCTTTGGCGCCGCAAGCGCAACTGGTCGATGCCTTGCCTGCCGATGCGGTGCCGGCGCTGGTGCTGATCGACGCCACCGAGCAGCCGCAGCGCCTGCCGAGCCGGCTCGATGCCTTGCGCGCCGATCCGCTGTGCCGTTCGGCCCCGGTGCTGGCCTTGGCCGGGCCGTCGGCGCCGGTCGATGAGTGGCTGGCGTTGGGGCTGTCCGATGTGCTCCAACCGCCTTGGAGCCCCGCACGCTGGCGTGCGCGCTTGCAGCCGCGGCTTCAACTGCACCAACTGGCCGTCTTGCTGCGCGAGGGGCAGCAGCACTTCGAGACGGTGCTGCATCAGCGCAGCCAGTCTGTGGCCTTGGAGCGCGACGCCTTGTTGTGGACCTTGGCCCTGCTGGCCGAGCGGCGCGATCACGAAACGGCCCGCCATCTGCTGCGCATGCAAGGCTATGTGCGCGTGCTCGCACTGGGCTGGCGGCGCCTGACCGGGCGCCTGGCCGAGCTGGACGACGAGCGGCTGGAGTTGATGGTGCGTGCCACGCCCTTGCACGACATCGGCAAGCTCGAGGTGCCCGCTCACCTGCTGCGCAAGCCCGGCCGCTTGACGCCCGAGGAGTTTGCGATCGTCAAGACCCACACGCTGCGCGGCCATGCGGCCTTGGCCAGTGCGCAGGCCCAGCTCGAGGTGCCTTGTCCCTTGCTCACGATGGCCCAGGAGATCGCGCTGACGCACCAGGAGCGCTGGGACGGCACGGGCTATCCGCGTGGGCTGGCCGGCGAGGCGATTCCGCTGTCCGGACGCATCGTGGCCCTGGCCACCGTGTATGACGCGCTGATCAGCGTGCGCAGCTACAAGGAGGCCCTGCCGCACGACACGGCCGTGGCGGTCGTGTGCGGCTGCCGGGGCACCCATTTCGACCCGCAGCTCGTGGAGGCCTTCGAGCGGGATCACGAAGCCATCCGCGCCGTGGCTGCACGCCATGCAGACGATGCCGACGAGATGCACCGCCTCATTGACGCGGCCTTGCGCGCGCCGGCGAAGGCCGCAGACTCGCCCGACGGTGTGGCCGTCTGAGGGGGTAACGCCTTGCGGAGTTCAGCGCCAGTGGCGCTGCAGGTTCAGGCCGGCACTGAACCGCCGGGTGGGCGCCGGTTCGTAGAACTGTGCATTGGCGGCGTTGACGATGACCGAGCCGACGTAGGCCCGATCGGCCACATTGTCCACCCGCGCGAAGGCGCGCACTCGCCAGGGGCCGTGCTCGGCCTCGTACCCCCAGCGCAGATGGGCCACGCCGTAGCCGCCCGCGAAGGCCGAGTTCGCGTCATTGGCGGGCAGTGCGTCCACGGCCCGCCATTCCAGGCCCAGGTGCCAGGCCTGGGCGGGGCGCCATACCAGTTCGGCGAAGGCCGAGCGTTGCGGCACGCCGGGCAGGCGGTTGCCGTTGTAGTCCTGGCCGGCCGAGACGTACTCGTCGAACCGTGCCTGCAGCCACGTCAGGGCCAGCACGCTTTCCCACTGCGCCGACCACCGTGCGTGCCACGAAGCCTCCCAGCCGTGCCGCGACGTCCGGCCGGCGTTCGCGAAGGTGCTGCGCCCGCCGACGTTGCCGAAGATCACGATCTCGTCGCGCACCCGGGTGCGAAAGCCGGTGAGCGCCGCTTCGTGGCCCGGTGTCAGCCGCGCCTTGAACCCCAACTCCCAGGTGTCGTGGCGGGCGGGCTGCAGGGCCAGGTTGGAGCCCGGCTGACCGTCGGGGCGGTAGGCGATCTCGGCCAGGGTGGGGGTCTCGAAGCCGCGTCCCGCGCTGGCGTGGACATGCCAGCCGGGGCGGACCTCCACGTTCAGGCCCAGCATCGCGCTGTCGCGGCGGAAGGCGCGCGAGCCGCTGTCGTCGGGGTTGGTGCCGGTGACGTAGCGGTCCTCGATCTCGAAGCGCACCCGTGAATGGCGCATCCCGCCCACGACCGTCCAGCCCGGGCGCGGCGTCCAGCGGGCCTGCACGCGTGCATCGGTGTTGGCCGCGTCGTTGTCCTCGTCGCGCCGGGTGTCGCCGGCCGTGCCATTGTTGTTCACGAAGCCGCGCCGGCGCTCCTGGCTGCGGTCATGGTCGAGCCCGGCGATCCACAGCACCGGGCCGAAGCGGCCTTGCCATTCCAGCCCGGCGCCGGCGAACTGGCGGTCCAAATCGACCACGCCGCCCGAGGAGGTTGCAGCGGCACCGCTGAAGGCCAGGAATTGTTCGACCTGGCGGGTGCCGCCGTAGGCGGAGACTCGCAGGTTCTGGGTGTCGGAGAGGTCCAGCCGCCAGGCCACGCCTGCCTGCGAGTGCCGCACCGACTTGCGGGTGTGGAAGGCCAGCGCGTTGTTGCCGGGCTGGCGCCGGTCCTGCGCCAGTTGTTCGGCGGTCAGGCCCAGGGGGTCGAGCGTGTCGGGCTGGTCCAGGTGGTTGACGATGAGCGTGAGGCTGCTGCGCTCGCCCAGCACGGTGCGGGCGCGCAGGTTCAGCGCATCGCGGCGTGTGCGGCTGTGCTCGCGGTAGCCGTCGGTCTGGAAGCGGCTGAGGTTGCCGGCCACTACGCCGCGGCCCTCGCGCAGGTCGCTGCGGGCCTCCCACATCGTGCGCCCGCTGTCGTCCTCACCCACCCACAGGCCGCCACCGGCGAAGGTCTGCCCGGGGTCCAGGTCGGACACCACCTGGATCACGCCGCCGGAGCTGTTGCCATACAGCACCGACAGCGGGCCACGCAACACCTCGATGCGCTGGGCGCCGTCGAGGTCGAACAAGCCGGTCTGCCCCTGACCGTCGGGCATGGTCAGCGGGATGCCGTCCTGGATCAGCCGCACGCCGCGCACGCCGAAGCTGGCGCGGGCGCCGAAGCCGCGTATCGACACCTGCAGGTCCTGGGCGTAGTTCTGGCGGTTGTTGGCGACCACACCGGGCACGCGCACCAGCGCATCGGAGATGTTCACGCGCAACTGGCCCTCGTGGATCGCACCGGCCTCGACGGTGTCGACGGCCGCAGGCAAGGCGCGCCGCGGCGTGGGTTCGCGCGAGCCGGTCACGACGACGGGGTCGAGGGACTGGGGCTGGAGTCGATCGGCATCGACCGCTTGGGGCCAGGCGGCCAGCGGGCAGGCGGCCAGCACCAGGGCCAGGCAAGGGCGTGCAGGAGGCGGCAGGGGCATCGGGCGGCTCTCCCAAGGGCGCCGGTGGCGGCCGGCAGGATACCGCCACCTTATCACCAGCCCCCGTCCCGCCGGCAGGGCGCAATCCCGCCCTCAATGCACCGGCTTCGGCCCCGGGGGTCAGCGCGGCGGCGGCGCAGGCACCGGGGGCTGGCCGGTGCGTGCCATCCAGGCGATCAGCGCCGAGCGCATCGCCTCTTCCACCGTCATCGCGATCGGCGTGATCCAGGTGCGTGGCACGAAGACCGTGTAGCCGCCGATCATGTAGCCCATGGGCAGGTAGACGGCCACACGGTCGTCCTTGCTGACGCCCTCGGGCAGGCCGTCCAGGCTGTTGCGCGTGACCAGCCCGATGATCTCGAGCCCGCCGCCTGGGAAACGCACCACCACGACCTGCTGGGCGGCCTGCTTGTGTTGCGGCGCGAAATAGTCGGCGAAGCTTTTGAGCGAGGTGTAGATGCTCTTGACCACCGGCAGATTGGTGAAGGGAAACTCGATCAGCGAGGCCAGACTGCGCACCGCGGGCAGCGAGATCACGAAGCCCAGCCCCCCGATGGCCACCACCGCCAGCGCCAGCCCCAGGCCGGGGATGTAGGTGTTCCCGAACAGCGGGTAGGTGAGCCAACGTGCCATGCTGTCCGTCCACGCCAGGAAGACGTAGAGCACGTAGACGGTCAGAGCCAGGGGCAGGATGGCCAGCAGACCCCGCACGAAGTACTGGGTCCAGCGCTTGATCAGGGGGTTCATCACGGGGTGACAGGGGCAAAACCGCGAGCCCGTCAGGATAGCAGCGAGCGCTGACAGCCGCCTGAGGTGCCGAAAACGGCGACGCCCGCGGCGCGGGCCGCGGGCGTCGTGCGGGGGGCGAAGCTTTTTACTTGCCGCCGCGCACCTTGGCCAGTGCCGCCTGGGTCTCGTTCCACAGGTCGCGGCCGACCTGCTCGGCGATGCTGGCGTGCACGGCGGTCAGCTTCTCGCGCATGCGGTTGGCCTCGGCGCTCGACAGCTCATTGACCTGCATGCCCTTGGCCTTCAGCTCGGCCAGGGCCCGGGCGGCTTCCTCACGCGTGTCCTTGCGCTCGAAGTCGCGGCTCTTGACGGCGGCATCCAGCAACACCTTGCGCTCGGCCTGGCTCAGGCCGTCCCACCATTTCTTGCTGGCCAGCACGATCCAGGGGCTGTAGACGTGGTTGGTGACGGTCAGGTACTTCTGCACCTCGTAGAACTTGCTCGACAGGATGGTGTTGTAGGGGTTCTCCTGGCCGTCCACCGCGCGGGTCTCGAGCGCGGTGAACAGTTCCGAGAAGGGCAGGGGGATGGCATTGGCGCCCAGGCTCTTGAAGCTGTCGAGGAAGACGTTGTTCTGCATCACGCGCAGCTTGATGCCGTTGAGGTCTTCCAGCTTGGTGACCGGCTGCTTGTTGTTGGTGAGGTTGCGAAAGCCGTTTTCCCAGTACACCAGGCCCACCAGGCCCTTTTCCTGCAGCTTGTCCATCACCTTCTGGCCCACCGGGCCGTCGAGCACGGCATCGGCTTCGGCGCTGTTGTTGAACAGGAAGGGCGTGTCCCAGATGGCCATTTCCTTCGTGATGCCCACCAGCGTGGCGGTGGAGCCCACCATCATCTCCTGGGCGCCGCCGATCAGGGCTTGCTGCATCTGCACGTCCGAGCCCAGCGCCGCGGCGCCGATGGCACGCACACGCATCTTGCCGCCCGAGGCTTTTTCCACCTCCTGGGCGAAGAGCTTGACCGCGCGACCCTGGTTCGATTCTTCGTTGAGGCCGTAGCCGAAGCGGATCATGCGCGGCTTGATGTCCTGGGCCCAGGCCTGGCCGGCGGCCAGCAGGGCCACACCGAGGGCGGCGACAGCGAGTTTGAGTTTCATGCGAGGTCTCCTTCTGAGGAAAGGGCGGGAACGCGACCGGGGTCGCCAGGAACGATCAGGTCAGCCAGCGCAGCGGCGCCAGCACGATCTGCGGGAAAAGGATCATCAGCAGCAGCAAGGCGACGTACACGGCCAGGAAGGGCAGCACGCCGCGGACCACCGGCTCCATGCGCAGCCGGCCCACACCGGCCACCACGTTGAGCACCGTGCCCACCGGCGGCGTGAGCAGGCCCAGGCTGCCCACGAAGATGAAGACGAAGCCGAAGTACACCGGGTCGATGCCGGCCCGCGCCGCCAGCGGCGCCAGCACCGGGCCGAGGATCAGAATGGTGGGTGTGAGGTCCATCACCATGCCGATGGCCAGCAGGAAGACCGCCACCACCAGCATGAAGAGCACGCGGTGCTCCAGCAGCGGGCCGAAGCTGCGCGCCAGGTCGCCGGGCAGGTCGGCCAGCGTGATCATGTACGACGCTGCCGTGGCTGCACCGCACAGGAACATCACCACGCCGGTGGTCTTGGCGGCCGACACGAACACCTGATACAGGCCGGCGGGCTTGAGTTCGCGGTAGACCAGCGTGGCCACCAGCAGGGCATAGACGGCGGCCACCACGGCCGCTTCGGTGGGCGTGAACAAGCCGAAGCGCAGGCCGCCGATGATGATGACCGGCAGCATCAGGGCCCACACGCTGCGGGCCAGCGCATGCCAGCGCTCGCTCCAGGGCGCCTTGTCGGCCACCGGCAACGCGGCCCGGCCCGAGATGCGCCGCCACACCAGCACCAGCGCCGTGGCCATCAGCACGCCGGGCACGATCCCGGCCAGGAAGAGCTTGCTGATCGAGGTGTTGGTGGTGACACCATAGATCACCATCGGCATCGACGGCGGGATGATGGGCGCGATGATGCCGCCCGAGGCGATCAAGCCCGCGCTGGAGCCGTCGGGGTAGTGCTGCCTGCGCATCATCGGCAGCAGCAGCGTGGCCAGGGCGGCCGTGTCGGCGATGGCCGAGCCGCTCATCGAGGCCAGCATCACCGAGGCCGCGATGGCCACGTAGCCCAGGCCCCCCTGGATGTGGCCCACGAACACGCGCGCCAGGTCGATGATGCGCCGGCTCAGGCCGCCGGCGTTCATCAACTCGCCGGCCAGGATGAAGAAGGGCACGGCCAGCAGCGGGAAGCTGTCGAAGCCGGCCTGCACGTTTTGCGCGAGCAGTTGGGCGTCGAAGAAGTCCAGGTGCACCATCAGGGCCAGCGCCGTGAGCATCAGCGCAAACGCGATGGGCACCCCCACCGTCATGGCCGCAAAGAGCACGAAGAGGAAGAGGGCGATCGTCATGGCGGTCGGGGCTCAATCGAGGTGCGAGGCGCTCGGGGCGGCCCGGTCGCCGTGGCGCAGCGCGGCCACGCATTCGGCCAGCAGGAGCACCGCCATCGCGGCGCCCATCACCAGCGTGCCCGCCGCGCCCAGCGCCAGCGGGTAATTCATCACCGGGCTGCGCGAGGCCAGGCCGGCCAGCACCTGCTGCCAGGAACCCGTGATGAGGTAGTACAGCGCCACGGCGATGAGTGCGCGGGTGAGCCAGCGGCACACCGCGGCACTTCGGCCCTGCAGGCGGCTGGTCACCATGTCGAAGCCCAGATGCTTGCCTTCGGCCATGGCCAGGACCGCGCCGATGCACACCAGCCACACGAAGAGCAGGCGCGACAGCTCCTCCGAGATGGCGAGGCCGGTGTTGAAGAAGTAGCGCAACACCACGTTGAGGAAGACGGCCAGGACCATGCCGGCCAGGCTCAGGGCCATGGCCGCCTCGGCCAGGCGGCGCAGGGTCGCCGCCGCGCCGTGGGGCGGCCGCCGCGACGAAGGGGCAGGGGACGGGGCAGAGGAGGAGGCAGAGCTCATGCAGCGGTCTCCGTTGGGTGGCGCAACCAGGCGAGCACCTGGTCGCGCAAGCGCTCCAGCGGCAAGGTGGCATCCAGGTGCAGCACACCCGGTTCGCCCACGGGGGATTCCAGCGTGGCGAACTGGCTGGCCACCAGGCTGGGCGGGAAGAGGTGGCCGGCGCGGGCGGCCACCCGCTCGCGGGCAGTGGCCTCGTCCAGGTCCAGGAAGGCAAAGTGCAGCCCCGGCCGGGCGGCACGGAGCTGGTCGCGGTAGCGCTGTCTGAGCGCCGAGCAGGTCAGTACCGCCCCTTGCGGACGCTCGGCCAGCATCTGTCCCAGCCGGGCAAGCCAGCCTTCCCGGTCGGCATCGGTGAGGGCGATGCCGGCCCTCATCTTCGCCACGCTCTCGTGGGAATGGTAGTCGTCGCCTTCCAGCAAGGGCCAGTCCAGCGCTTCGGCACAGGCCCGGCCCAGGCTCGACTTGCCGCAACCGGCCACGCCCATCACCACCAGGGCGGCTGCGGCAGGGGAAGAAGTTGATTTGGTAGCGCTATCCATTGTCGAAACAGAAGGGCAAGGATGCTGACGACCGCAGGACGCTGTTTGAAGGGCTGTTCGCCGCGAAGAGGGAGTCGGGGGGGGTTGTGTTGACGATTTGGTAGCGCTATCCTAGACCAAGAATCCCGTCGCATACCTAGGGTAAACCCTTGGATCTTCCTTCGCGCAAGCGCCGCTCCAGCGGTCGTGTCACCCTGCAGGACGTCGCCCGCGAGGCGCAGGTCAGCCCCATCACCGCGTCTCGGGCGCTGCGCGGCGAGCGCGGCGTGGCCAGCGAGCTGGTGGCGCGGGTGCGTTCGGCCGTCGAGCGCCTGGGTTATGTGCCCGATCCGGCGGCGCGGACCCTGGCCTCGCAGCGCAGCACGCAGGTGCCCGTGCTGGTGCCGATGCTGTCCAACGCCCTGTTCGTCGACCTGCTGGAAGCCGTGCACCGGGTGCTGTTCCCGGCCGGCTACCAGCCCTTGATCGGGGTCACGCACTACGATGCCGTGGAGGAGGAGCAGTTGCTGCGCAGCTACCTGGCTCACCGGCCGGCGGGGTTGCTGGTGACCGGCTTCGACCGCACCGAGGCCGCGCGGCGGCTGATTGCGGCCAGCGGCGTGCCCTGCGTGCACCTGATGGAAACCACCGACGCCCCGGGCGTGTTCTGCGTGGGCTTTTCGCAGACGGATGCGGGGGCCGACTTGACGCGCCACCTGCTGTCGCGCGGTCACCGGCGCATTGCCTTCATCGCCGCCCAGCTCGACCCGCGCACGATGCAGCGTGCCGAGGGCTACCGCAGGGCCTTGCGGCAGGCGCAGTGCTACGACCCGTCGCTGGAACTGCTCAGCCCCGAGCGCTCGTCGATCGCGCTGGGCGCGCGTTTGCTCGAGCAGTTGCTGCGTTTGCGGCCGGACACGCAGGCCGTGTTTTTCAACAATGACGACCTGGCCCAAGGCGGGCTGCTGGCGGCGCAGCGCCTCGGGGTGAAGGTGCCCGAGCAACTGGCCGTGGCCGGCTTCAATGACTTGGCCGGCAGCGATCAAATGTTGCCGCCGCTGACCACGGTGCGCACGCCACGCTCGCAGGTGGGCACCGAAGGCGCACGCATGTTGTTGCAACTCATCGGCGGTCAGCGGCCAGCTCAGGCTTGCGTGCGTCTGGGCTACGAGGTGGTGGTGCGGCAAAGTTCTTGAACCACCGCCCGGTTTTCAAGGACACTAGCGGGTTTGTGGCTTCTAGACGGTTCGAGTCGGCCTGCCGTGGCCGGGCCGGCTGCAACCGAGACGCGGTTCGATGTCCGAAACCGAAAAGGCCAGCGTGGATCCTCCATCACCGGGGGAATTGGATGATTGGCTGGGCCGCGCCCGTCGCGCGCTGGAAACAGGCCAGCCCCATCGGGCTCGCCAGTTGGCGCAGCGGGCACTGGCCGGCGCCCAAGCCTGTTTGCACCGGCCCAGTGAGGCCCGCGCGCTGGCATGTTTGGCGTATTGTGATGCGCTGACGTCCCGCTGGCGCCGGGTGCACCCCAGCAGCCAACGTGCGGCGCATTTATTTCAGTTGTTGGGCGATGCGCTCGGCGAGGCCGACGCGCTGATCACGTTTTCCGGTGCAGCCAGTTGCCTGGGCCGCCACGAGGAAGCCGTGGAGGCGGCGCTGCTGGCCGTGCGCCTGGTCGAAGCCCTGCCGAGCGGGCAGCCGGCTGTGCTCGCATGCAACGCCTTGGCACAGGCCTACGCCTGGAGCCGCAGCTTCGAGGCCGCCGACGAGGCTTTCGATCGCGCCGAGCAACTGGCGGTGCGTTGCGACCCGCCGGAGCCGGTGCTCCAAATTTTGCTGCAAAGAGCCTACGCGCAGGCGCTGCGCTTGGTGGGCGAACGCTTTTTCAAGGGAGCATTGCCGGAGCGTTCCGGCTTCGAGGCCCTGCTGGCACGTTGCGTGCGCGAGGCTCATGTCAGCGGCGCCGAAGGGATTCAGCCGGGGCTGTTGGTCACACACCGCGCACTGATGGCCACGCTGTGCGGCTTGGCCGCTTGTTGGCGCGGCGAATCGTCCGTGGTACAGCGCGAGCTGGCTGAGGCCCGGCGCTGGACGGGCGAGTCGTCTGGCGGCACATGGCTGCAGGCCCTGGAGTGGTGGGTCGAGTGTGAATGGGCCTGGGACCAATCCCGCCTGGGGCAGGCCGTGCAGTGCGCAGCCTTGATGGTGGATGCCGCCATGGGTGCGGAGCACGAGCAGCTGGCCTGCCTGGGTCAATTGCTGCTGGCCCAGTTGCACGAATGCCAAGGGGATGAGCGCGGCGCGTTGGAAGTCCTGCGGTTGCTGCGTCGGCGCGAGGAGCTCATCCGCGCCGAAAGCCTACAGAGCCGATCGCGGGTGGTGAAGTGGCGGCTCGAACTGCGCGAACACGAACAGACCTTGCAGCAGCTCGAAGCCTCGTCCGAGCAGCTCGAACGGCTGTCGCTCGAGGATGCGCTGACCGGCATCTCCAACCGACGCCATTTCGAGCTGCGCCTGGGCGAGCGCCTGCGCAGCCGGGTCTTGGCCGGGCGACCGCTGTCGATCGCGCTGATCGATGTGAACGACTTCAAGCAGGTCAATGACCAGCATTCGCATCGCGTGGGCGATCAGGTGCTGTGTGCCATTGCGCGCATCCTGTGCAACCACGTGCGCGAAAACGACCTGCCGGCCCGTCTGGCCGGTGACGAGTTCGTCGTGGCCTTTTGGGATTCGGACGAAGCCGTGGCGCGCCAGGTGTGCGAGCGCATCGAGGCGGCCGTGGCCCATCACGATTGGAGCCGTATTGCCAGCGGCCTGCGCGTGAGCATCAGCGTGGGCGTCTCGCAGGCCCGAGCCGGCGACACGATCGCCCAACTCGTGCACCGCGCCGACGAGGCCATGTACGGCGCCAAGGCCGCGCGCCGGCAACGCTGAGCCACCGCGCGGCTGTCGCGGGCGGCTCCCGTCGGTCGATCGAGCCCTCATTCGGGAAAACGCGCAAGCCAGACGGGCTGTATTTTCGAACGATCGTTCGATAATTGGCGCGCGTGTCGAACCTTGGAGCGCCTGTCTTGAGTCTTGCCCCCTATCCCCACCTCTTGCAGCCCCTGGACCTGGGCTTTACCACCTTGCGCAACCGCGTGCTGATGGGGTCGATGCACACCGGCTTGGAGGACGGGCGGCAATTCGACAAGCTCGCGGCCTACTTCGCCGAGCGCGCGCGCGGCGAGGTGGGGCTCATCGTCACCGGCGGCTTTGCGCCGAACGTGGAAGCTTGGGCCAAGCCCTTTGCGGGCCGGCTGGCCACGCATGGCGCAGCAAGGCGCCATCGCGTGGTGACGCAGGCCGTGCACGCCGAGGGGGGCAAGATCGCGCTGCAGATCCTGCACACGGGTCGCTACGCCTACCACCCGCTGGCGGTGGCACCCTCGCGGCTGAAGTCACCGATCTCGCCCTTCACGCCGCGCGAACTCAGTGCGCGCGGAGTGGAGCGTCAGATCCGTGCCTTCGTGCGCTGCGCCGTGCTGGCCCGCGAAGCCGGTTACGACGGCGTCGAGATCATGGGCAGCGAGGGCTACTTCATCAACCAGTTCCTTGCCGCGGCCACCAACCATCGCGACGATGAATGGGGCGGCCCCTACGAGAACCGCATGCGATTGGCGGTGGAGATCGTGCAGCGCTGCCGCGAGGCGGTGGGGCCCGACTTCATCCTGATCTATCGCCTGTCCATGCTCGACCTCGTGCCTGGCGGCAGCACCTGGGACGAGGTGGTGATGCTGGCCCGGGCCGTCGAGCGCGCGGGCGCCACGATCATCAACACCGGCATCGGCTGGCACGAGGCCCGCATCCCCACCATCGCCACCAGCGTGCCGCGCGGCGCCTTCGCCTGGGTGACGAAGAAGCTGCGCGGCGCGGTGAAGCTGCCGCTGGTGGCCACCAACCGCATCAACACGCCCGAGGTGGCCGAGCAGATCCTGGCCGACGGCTGCGCCGACATGGTGTCGATGGCCCGGCCGCTGCTGGCCGACCCCGAATTCGTGAAGAAGGCGCGCGAGGGCCGTGCCGACGAGATCAACACCTGCATCGCCTGCAACCAGGCCTGCCTGGACCATGTCTTCGTCAACAAGCTCAGCTCCTGCCTCGTCAACCCGCGCGCCTGCCGCGAGACCGAGCTCGTGATCCGCCCCACGCCGGCGCGCAAGCGGGTGGCCGTGGTGGGCGCCGGCCCGGCCGGGCTGGCGGCCGCCACCACCCTGGCCGAGCGCGGTCACGAGGTGGACCTCTTCGAGGCGGCCGGCGAAATCGGCGGCCAGCTCAACATGGCCAAGGTCGTGCCGGGCAAGGAGGAGTTCCACGAGATGCTGCGCTACTTCCGCCGCCGCGTGGAGCTCACCGGCGTGCGCCTGCACCTGAACACCATGGTGCAACCCGACACCCTGACCCGGGCCGGCTACGACGAGGTGCTGCTGGCCACCGGCGTGCGCCCACGCGACCCGCGCATCCCCGGGCAAGACCATCCCAAGGTGCTGAGCTACATCGACGTGCTGCGTCACGGCGCGGCGGTGGGCCGTCGCGTGGCCATCGTGGGGGCCGGGGGCATCGGCTTCGACGTGGCTGAGCACCTGGTGCACGACGGGCATTCGCCCACGCTGAACCTGTCCGAATGGCTGGAAGAATGGGGCGTGGGCGACCCGGTCCAGGCCCGCGGCGGCGTGGAGGGCGTGCAGCCGCGCGTGTCACCGCCGGCCCGCGAGGTGACCCTTCTGCAGCGCCGCGCCGGCAAGCTGGGCGAACGCCTGGGCAAGACCACCGGCTGGATCCACCGCACCACGCTCAAGCACAAAGGCGTGCGCATGATCGGCGGCGTGAACTATGAGCGCATCGACGACCGCGGCCTGCTCATCAGCCACGGCGAGAAGCACGAGGACCCGACCTGGCTGGAGGTGGACCACATCGTGCTGTGCGCGGGCCAGGAGCCGCTGCGCGACCTCGCCGAGCCGCTGCGCGCCGCCGGCGTGCGCGTGCACCTGATCGGCGGTGCCGACGAGGCCGCCGAACTGGATGCCAAGCGCGCCATCGACCAGGGCACACGCCTGGCAGCGAGCCTGTGACCGCTCACTCGGCCGCCGGGGCCATCGACACGTTGGGCTTGCGTACCAGCACCACCAGCAGCGCACCGATGGCCAGCACGGCCACGCTGATCCAGGCTGCGTTCCAGCCACCCAGGGTTTGGCTGTTCACATAGGACAGGCTGGACCACAACATGTAGCCGCACACCAGGCAGAACAGCGCCGGCAGCAGCGGATACAGCGGCACCTTGAACGGCCGCTCGACGTGCGGCTCGCGGATGCGCAGCACGATGAGCGAGATGCCGCTGAGCAGGAAGAAGAGCCAGAACACCGGCGCGGTGAACTCCACCATCGCCTTGAAGCCGCCGCCGGCCCAGGTGCCGATGGCCACCAGGGCCAGGGCCAAGACGCATTGCAGCCGCAGGGCCTGCAGCGGGGCCCCCCGCTGGGCGTCCCAGTGCGCGAGCCAGCGCAGGGCCGACCAGTCGCAGCCCAGCGCATAGCTCGTGCGTGCGCCCACGATCATCGTGGCGTTGATCGAGGTGAGCGCCGCCACCGCCACCATCAGCGAGATCAGCCACTCGCCGACCGGCCCGAAGCTCACCCTGAGCAGGTCGGCCGCCACCGCATTCGATGTCGCCATGCCGTTCAGGCCCAACCCTTGCCAGTAGGCCCACACCACCGCGAGGTACAGGCCGGTGATGATGAGGATCGACAGCACCAGGGCGCGCGCGGTATTGCGCCGCTTGTCACGCACCTCGGCGCTGATGTAGGCCGCTTCGTTCCAGCCGCCGTAGGCCAGCAGCACGAAGACCATCGCCAGACCGAACATGGCCGGCGACGGGGTGGCCGCGGCCGCGGGGGCGGCGGTGCCGGCCCCGGCGCTGCCGTCGGGCAGGGCCACGGCCGCCCCGATGATCAGCATCAGGCCGAGGATCTCCAGTGCGGTCAGCCCCAACTGGGTGGAGGACATCGCCCGCACGCCACGCAGGTGGATGTGCGTGAGCACCAGCACGCTCAGCGCGGCGTACACCGCCGAACTGCCGGTGGGGCTCAGGCCCGCCAGCGGCAGCACGGCCGTCATGTAGTCGCCGAACACGAAGGCCAGCAGCGCAATCGAGCCGGTGGTGATGACCGACAGCCGGGCCCAGCCGAACAGCAGCGAGACCGGCCGGCCGTAGGCACGCTGCAGATAATGGTAGTCGCCGCCCGCATGAGGGTAGGCGGTGGCCAGTTCGGCATAACACAGGGCACCGATCAGCGAGGCCAGCCCGCCCAGCACCCAGGCCGCGAACATCCAGGTGACATCGCCGGCCATGCCCGCCACCAGTGAGGGCGACTTGAAGATGCCCGCTCCGATGACCACGCCCACGATGATTGCGATGGCCTCACGCAGGCGCAGCACCTCTCCAGGGCCGTGCGGACGGGGGTCGGCGGGGCGGGTCGGCTCGGTCATGGGCGTTCTCGCAGGCATCACGACGGGGCGGCACAGGCCGGACGAGCGAATTGCGATCACGCAGCGCTGCGGGAAGTTTCGTGCTTCGGTGCGAACAGCGCAAACAGCGCGGGAGGGCCTCGCGGGCACGGGAAAACCCGAGCCCCGGAACGTGGGGGGCGGCGGGAAAGGCCTCTGGACGCCCGCCGCCGGCATGCCCCTAGACTTCCCCCAAAAGAGGGAAGTGTTTTCCCGGAGAAACCCCGATGCTGCGCCTGCGCCTGGTGCCGTTTCGATGGAAGGTGGCCGCCTTGCCCGCGCTCAGCAGTATCGGGGTGACCCTGGCTGTGGCCTGGGCCCAGGTACACCTGACCAGTGAGCGCATCGTCCAGGAAGCCGGACGCGAAGTCGCAGGGGTGGCCTGGGCCGTGGCCGACCGGCTCTCGCGCGACATGGCTGCGCGGGGCACCGAGGTGCGGCTGCTGGCCCTGATACGGGCTCAGCAGCCCCACAGCCCGCCCGATGAGATCCGCCGCCAGCTCGAACTGCTGCAACGCCAGGTGCCCAGCTATGCCTGGATCGGCTTCCTCGATGCCGAGGGCCGGGTCGTGGCCGCCACCGGCGGGGTTTTCGAAGGCGGCGACGGTGCAGACCGGCCCGTCTTCACGCAGGGTCGCCAGGGCCTGTGGTTCGGCGACGTCCACCCGGCCGTGGTCTTGGAGCGGCTGCTCAACCCGGTGGGGGCCGAGGCGCTGCAGTTCGTCGATGTGGCCGCCCCGGTGCACGACATGCAGCAGCGCTTCCGGGGTGTGCTGGCGGCCCACCTGGGCTGGCGTTGGGCCCGCGAAGTCGCCGAAGACGTGCTGCGCCCCTACGAAAACCGACACCGGCTGGAGGTGCTCATCCTCGATGCGCAGGGGCAGGTGATCCAGGGGCCGGCCGCGATGCGCCAGCGGCCGGTCCCGATCGATCCGCGGGCCTTGCCACAGCCGGGCGAACGCTACCGCCTGGCCCGCTGGGATGATGGAACCGAGGCAATGACGGCCGTGGCCGCCAGCACTCCCCATGGCGACTTCCCCGGGCTGGGCTGGCGTGTGGTGGTGCGCCAGCCCATCGGTGTGGCGCTGGCGCAGGCCAGGCAGGCCGGGCGGCAGATCTTTGCCTGGGGCGCGGGCGTGGGGCTGGCCTTTCTCGGGCTGGGGCTGTGGCTGGCGCGCCGGGTGTCACAGCCGGTGCACCAACTGCTGCGCAGCACCGGCGGCCTGCAACATGCCGGCGGCCGGGGCGGGCGGACTCCGGACCGCCGCCAGGTGGACGTGCGCTGGGTGGCCGAGCTGATGCAGCGCATGGACCGCGACCTCGCCTCGCGCGAGCGCGAGGTGCGCCGGCTGCGCCACGAGGCCACGCACGACCCGCTCACCGGCCTGCCCAACCGCGCCTTCCTGGCCGCCCTGCTGGAGCGGGCGGCTGTGCCCACGCGCGAGGTTCGTGAGCTGGTGGTGATGTGCATGGACCTCGACGACTTCAAGGGCGTGAACGACCGCCATGGTCATGACGTGGGCGATGCCGTGTTGCGCGAGGTGGCCTGGCGGCTGCGCAGCCTGCTGCGCGAGGAGGACGTGCCGGTGCGGCTGGGCGGCGACGAGTTCCTCTTGCTGGTGCAGGCCGTGCCGGGCGACGGCGAGCGGCTGGCCGACCGCATGGCCGAGCGCCTCGTGCGGGCGCTCAGTGTGCCGATGCGCGTGGGGACGTCCCTCGTCCCCGTGGGGTGCAGCCTGGGTGCGGTGGTGTGGCGCAGCGACGCGCCGGCCTCGCTGCAGGCCGCCTGGACCCGCGCCGACCGGGCGCTCTACCAGGCCAAGTCCGAGGGCAAGCGCCGCTGGTGCCGGTTGCCGCTGGAGCCGGGGCTCCCGCAGCGGTGAAGCATGGGCGTATTTGTTTATAACCTGAGGTGATCCTTAGAATATGTGAAGTATCTGCTTCACATCGACGTGCCAAGGACACCCATGCCCCCTGTCATCGGCCACCGCAACCTGCCCGACGCGCTGCTGCGCGCGCGCGAATCGGTGATGCGCTATTTCCGCCCCAACCTCAAGGTCGCGGGGGTGACCGAGCAGCAGTGGCGGGTGATCCGCGTGCTGTCCGACCGGGGTGAGCTGGAGGTGGGCCAGATCGCGGCGGCCGCCTGCATCCCGGGGCCCAGCCTGACCGGCGTGCTCGAGCGCATGGAACGCGACGACTGGGTGCGGCGTTTCCGCATCTCCACCGACCAGCGCAAGGTCATCGTCGAGCTGACGCCCAAGGCTCGCCGCTTGGTGCAGCGCATGCTCGGTCGCATCGACGAGCGCTACCGGGCCATCGAGGCCCAGCTCGGGCCCCAGGCGCTCGACGCCTTGCACGCCCTGCTCGAGCAAGTGGCGGCCCTGCCCGACCCGGCCGCCCCGGCACCGGTGAAACTGCCGGTGCGCCGCAAGCCCGCGGCCAAGGCCCCCGACGGGCCGGCGGTGACCGACGCGGCCTGATCCGCGGCTTCAGCCGCCGAAGCGTCCGGCGCGGAAATCCTGCACCGCCTGGAAGATCTCCTCCTGGCTGTTCATCACGAAGGGCCCGTACTGCACGATGGGTTCATGCAGCGGCTTGCCGGCCAGCAGCAAGGCACGGCTGTCGGTCATGGCCTGCAGGGCCACACCATCCCCCTCGTTGCGCAGCAGGGCCATGTGGCCGGCGCTCACCTCGGTGCCCCCGATCGCCAGTCGGCCGCGGTAGACGTAAACGAAGGCGTTGTGCCCGTCCGGCACGGGCTGCGCGAAGCGCGTGCCCGATGTCAGGTGCACGTCCAGGTACAACGGCTCGGTGACCTCGCGCTGCACGGCGCCGGCCACGCCATGGCTGTGGCCGGCGATCACCCGCACCCGCCAGCCTGCAGCCGTGTGCTCGGGGATGTCCTCGCTGCGGATGTCGCGGTACCACGGGGCGCACATCTTGTCGCGCGCAGGCAGGTTCAGCCAGAGCTGGAAGCCCTCCATGCGGCCTTCCTCCTGCTCGGGCAGCTCGGAATGGATCACGCCGCGCCCGGCCGTCATCCATTGCACGTCACCGGGGCCGAGCAGGCCTTCATGGCCGGCGCTGTCGCGGTGGCGCATGCGCCCGGCGATCATGTAAGTCACCGTCTCGAAGCCGCGGTGCGGGTGGTCCGGGAAGCCGCCGATGTAATCCTCGGGCCGGTCGGTGCCGAAGGCATCGAGCATCAGGAAGGGGTCGAGCCGACGCTGCAAGGGCTGGGTCAGCACGCGCGTGAGCTTCACCCCTGCGCCGTCGGACGTGGCCACACCGGCCACCAGCCGCTCCACGCGACGGGGGTGCTCGACCACATCGTGGCGGTCGGTCGGTGTGATGACGGTCATGGCAGGAGCTCCTCTCGCAAAGAACAGGGCCGGGTCAGGCCAGCACAGCGTCGATCTCGGCCTGCGCGTTCGCCAGGGCCTGGCGCTCGGCCTCGGGGCCCATTGCCAGACCCTCGGCATAGATGAACTGCACATCGGTCATGCCCAGGAAGCCCAGCACGGTCTTCAGATAGGGCACCTGGCTGTCCGAGGGCTGGTTGCGGTAGATGCCGCCGCGCGTGAGCACGACATAGACCTTCTTGCCCTTGAGCAGGCCTTCAGGGCCCTTCTCGGTGTACTGGAAGGTCACCTTGGCGCGCGAAATCGCGTCGATCCAGTTCTTCAACTGCACCGGCACCCCGAAGTTGTACATCGGCACGCCCAGCACCACCACGTCGGCCGCCTGGATTTCGGCGATCAGCGCATCATCCAGGGCCACACGGGCGGCCTGCTCGGGCGTGCGCTGCTCGGCGGGGGTGAACAAGGCGCCCAGGGCCGCCTCGTCCAGCACGGGATGGGGCGTGCGGGCCAGGTCGCGCACGGTCACGCGGGCCTGCGGATGACGCTCGCGCAGCCGCTCGACCAGGGCGCTGGCCAGCCGGGTCGAGTGCGAGCCGTCGATGCGGGCGCTGGAATTGACTTGCAGGATGTTCATGGTCTGCTCCTCGTGAAAGCGTCTGGGTTGCGGATGCTTTGAACTTTAGTTATCCCAAAATCGATCCGGAAGATCATCTTTCGGATAATATTGAACCATTTATGGAACAATGAGGGCGGCATGAACCTCCAGGCCGACGATCTGTTGCTGTTCGCCCGCGTGGCCGACGAAGGCAGCTTCAGCCGCGCCGCCGAGCGCACCGGCCTGCCCAAATCCACCGTGTCGCGCCGGCTGGCGGCGCTGGAGGCCCAGCTCGGCGAGCGGCTGCTGCTGCGCACCACCCGCAAACTCACCCTCACCGACTTCGGCCACCATGTGCTGGCCCATGCCCGCCAGGTGGCCGACGAAGTCGAGGCGGCGGCCCTGCTCGCTCAACACCGCCAGGCCGAGCCCAGCGGCCGCCTGCGCGTGTCCATGCCGGGCGACTTCGCCAACCTGGTGCTCAGCCAACTGCTGGCGGACTTCATCGCCCGCCACCCTGCCATCACCCTGGAGGTGGACATCACCCCGCGGCGCGTGGACCTCATCGGCGAGAACTTCGACCTGGCCATCCGCATGGGCGAGCTGGCCGATGATGCCTCGCTTGCTGCGCGGCGCCTGGCGGTGCTGTCGGTGGGCCTGTATGCCTCGCCGACCTACATCGCCCGGCAGGGTCTGCCCTCCGAACCCGAGGCCCTGATGGAGCACGAGGCCCTGCGCCTGCTCTCGCGCAACGGCGAGCCGGCCCCCTGGGTGCTCAGCCGCGGCGAGATGCGCTGGGAGGGCATTCCACCGGGGCGGGCCACCATCAACTCACCCGAACTGCTGATGCGGCTGGCCCGTGCCGGCGCGGGCATCGCGGCCGTGCCCGATCATTTCGCCGAACCCTATGTGCGCAGCGGCGAACTCCAGCCCCTGCTGACCGACTGGCACCTGCCCGCCACGGTGGCCTGGGCGGTGTTCCCGGGCCGGCGCCTGATGCCCGCGCGCACCCGGGCGCTACTCGATGCGCTGGAGCGCCAGTTCAGCGGCGAGGCCTGCCAGGCCGTGGACCGGCGGTTGGAGGCGACGCTGGCGCCTTGGCGCAGCGGCCAGCACACGGCGCCCTGAGCGGGGTTCAGTCGGCCAGCGTATCCGCGGCTGCCGGCGCCTGTGATTGCGAGCGTGCGCGCAGGTTCAGCCACACCGAGGCCGCCCCGCTGGCGGCGATCAGGCCCATGCCGGTGAAGGCCCAGGCATCGGGCGCCTGCGAGAAAATGATCCAGCCCCACAGCGTTGCAAATGCGATCTGGGCATAGGTGAAGGGCATCAGCACGGCCGCCGGTGCCCGGCCCAGGCCGTAGATGAAGGCCAGGTGGCCGAATGTGCCCATCAAGGCCACTACGGCCAGCACGGCCCATTGCCCCCAGTCCGCCTGGGCGAGCGCCGTGAAGGTGCCAGCCGGGCTGAGCAGCAGGCCCAGGCTGAGCAGCCCGGCGCCCACCACCCCGGTGCAAAAGTGCGTGGTCATCGGCGACTCCAGCCCCGACAGGCGGCTCGTGACCAACTGGAACAGCGCGCTGGCCAGGGCCACCATCAGCGGCAGCAGCGCCGCTGTGCCGAACAGGGCACTGCCCGGGCGGATCACGAGCAATGCCCCACCAAAGGCCACGATGACCAGGGCCCAGCGCAGGGCACTGACGTGCTCGCGCAGCACCAGCGGTGCCAGCAGCGTCACGAACACCGGCGCCAGCATCACCACGGCCGTGAACTCGGCCAGCGGCATCACCCGCAGCGCATAGAAGGCCAGCACGCTCGTGGTGAGCAGCAACACGCCGCGCAGTACCTGAAAGCGCGGGTGCAGCACACGAAAGCGCCGTGCCCCGCCGCGCAGGGCCAGCCACACCCCCATGACAAGCGCCTGCACGGCATAGCGGAACCACACCACCACCAGCATGGGCAACGCCAGGCTCAGGTGCTTCACGCCGCTGTCGAGCGTGGCAAAACAGGCCACGGCCAGCACCGTCAGCCCGATGCCGGACAATACACGCGAGGGCGCAGCCGCGGTGGCAGGGTTCACGAAGGCAGGTGGATGCGATCGGCCAGCGCTTCCCACACCGGGCACAGCGTGCCGCTCAGGTAGGGCAGGGCGCCCAGGTCGGTGTGGCTCTCGTCGGGCGAGTGGAAGTCGGAGCCGCGCGAGGCCAGCAGGTCGAACTCCTGCGCCAGCGCCGCGTACTTCACGTAGTCCTGCTGGGTGTGGCTGCCGGTGACGACCTCCACGCCGCGACCGCCGAACTCGCGGAACTCGCTGAACAGCGCGTACTCCTCATTCGCCGTGAACTTGTAGCGCCCCGGGTGGGCCACCACGGCCACGCCGCCGGCGTTCACGATCCAGCCCACGGCATCGCGCAGGCTGGCCCAGCGGTGTGGCACATAGCCGGGCTTGCCTTCGGTGAGGTATTTACGGAACACCTCCTGCGTGTCGCGGCATGCGCCCACCTCCACCAGGAAGCGCGCAAAGTGGGTGCGCGAAATCAGCTCGGGGTTGCCCACGTACTTCAGCGCCCCTTCATAGGCCCCATGGATGCCCACCCGCGCCAGCCCCTCGGCCATCTCCCGCGCCCGCGCCTCGCGCCCGCCGCGCGTGCGCGCCAGCCCCGCCACCAGGGCCGCGTCGTCCGGGTCGAACCCCAAGCCGACGATGTGCACGGTTTCACCCGCGAAGGTCACGGAGATCTCGGTGCCCGTGAGGTAAGGCAGCCCCAGCCTGGAAGCGGCCGCCCGCGCCCGGTGCTGCCCGCCCACCTCATCATGGTCGGTCAGCGCCCACAACTGCACCCCATTGGCCTGTGCGCGCGCCGCCAAGTCCTCCGGGCAAAGCGTACCGTCGGAGATGCTGGAATGGCAGTGGAGATCGGCGTTGAGCACGCCGGCGGGCGAGAAGTTCACATCTGCATTGTAGGAAGGCGGGGCCACCGAGACCGGCCAGGGGGCATCGGCAAAGGCGGGACTGCCAAGAGCGGCGAGAAAAAAGCACGGACCAGCCGGCCCCACCCCGTCGCTCTTGCCCCTTTGGGGGGGTATTGCCCGCACCTGTGAGCACAGGCAAAGTGCGCCTTGCGAACGCTGCGCCGATTTGCATGAAATTCAGTACTGTGCAAATATACAGTCTTTGCTTGCCAACCCAGGCTGGGCAAGGCTTACCGTCCGATCAGACCGTCGGTGTTAGGGAGACGGCCGGCGGTGTTATGCAGCATTTTTGCTCCCTATAACACGTTAGACCTCACTAAATACAGAAGCACGCAGCATCGATGCAGAAGACCACAACGATCGCAATGCCCAGCTCACTCGAGCTGCAAACTTCCCTTGCGTTCTCCACAAAAATGGCTGGAATCGAGGATGCAGAAGAGTACGTATTCGATTTCAAGTCGACACAAAATACTGAGCCATTTGCCATGCTCTTGATTTCAAGCGAAATCAGGAGACTCATTCGCAACAAGCCCCATGCCAAAGTTTTGTGTGCAAACTTTAAGCACATGAACTACGCTGCACACATGGGCTTCTTTCAAGCCTTTGGGCTTGACCACGGCAAAGCGCCGGGCGAAGCAAAGGGAAGCCCAAGATACATTCCAATGCGAATCTTCGATTCAGCCACACTGGAGAGAGAGGCCGCGACCAAAGGGATTGAAGTAGGCGAAGAAATCGAAGCCAACAGCTCGCAAATGGCTTCGTTGCTATGCGGAGAGCGCGATGGCGCGATGCACGAAACGTTGACCTACTCTATGCGGGAGATTATGCGCAATGTCATTGAGCACAGTGAGTCTCCTAGGTTTGGTATTTGCGCACAATATTGGCCATCCAAAAGTAAGGTTGAAGTCGCAATTCTTGATCGTGGCATCGGACTGAGGCAAAGCCTCAGCCACAACCCACACATAGATGCCTCCACTGACAAAAATGCCATCAACTACGCATTGATGCCGGCGGTGTCAGGCAAAGCATTTAAGGGCGCAAGAATCCGCAAGAAAGGGCATTGGGTCAACTCTGGCTTCGGCTTGTACATGACCAACCGCATTTGCCGCAATGGCGGCAATTTCTTCATTGCCAGTGGAAAGGCCGGACTCTTATTGACATCAGGCAAGGGCGGCAAAAAATGGCATGACTGTGACCTGCTTGGCACCGCAGTCAGAATGGTCGTAAAGACAGATCAACTGAGCGGCCTAAGGGAGGCTTTGGCTAAATACAAGGAAGAAGGTTACGAGTTCCAGAAACAGTATCAAGAAATCGTCAACATTGATCCCTCATCTGCGTCGCTAATGCTTTCCGACGATTTCGACACATCCACTTGGCAAAAAATCAAGGAACGAATTGGTATTAAGAAGTGAGCACTATCAACCAAGGTCTAACTGTCGGTTCAACGCGGACGCCAACACTGGCCATGGCTTCGCCATTTTCATGGCCAGTATTGGTGCCCTCCGCCCCTACGGGCTCCGGCGCCGGTTAACCTGGGCGTTGATCGCCTTGTTGCGCGCATCCAGCCGCACACGCCGCTCCTGCCCGGGCTTCGCACGCCGCGCGATGCCGTCGCGCAGCCCGCGGGCCTGCAGCAACTCCCGGTTGATCTGCGCGTCGTGGCCACGGTCAGCCAGCAGCCGCGCACCAGTATTGGCGCGCTCCAGCACCTCCTTGAGCGTCTGGCCGTCGTCGGCGTTGGCCGGCGTGACCCTCGCCTGGCGGATCAGCTTGTAGCGCGCGTCCGCGTTGGCATGCACCTTGTAGCCGTACAAGCTCTTGCCGTGCTTCTTGGTCCAGTGCGCGTCGCGGTCGGTGTGCTGCAACCGCTTGGCGTTCCAGCCCTCGGGCTTGCGCCCTTCGTTGAGCGCCTCGCGCTCTTCCTTGTTCGCCTGGGTGACCGGTACCTGCACGATGCTGGCATCCACGATCTGCCCGCCGCGCGGGATGTAGCCGTGTTGCTGCAACTGCAGGCTCACCGCTTCGAAGATCGCGCGACCGCCCAGACCGCCTTGGGCCAGGCGCTGCTTGAAGCTCCACAGCGTGCGCGCATCGGGGATGTGCAGCGCACCGTCCAGGCGGCAGAAGTGCTGGAAGCTCATGCGGTCGAGCACCTGGTACTCGCAGTCCTCGTCGCTGAGGTTGTACAGCGACTGAATGAACAGCAGCCGCACCATCACCTCGGTGGGGTACGGCAGGCGCCCGCCCTTGCTGCGGTCAGGGCGTGGGCAAGCGGTGTCCACCCGGGCGGCGATGGCCGCGAAATCGATCAGTTCGTCCATCGCCGACAGGTTGGCGATGAAGCCGCCGAGCTTGGATTGACGCTGGTCCTGCACGAACAGGTCAGCGCCGGGCTGAGAGCGCCACAAGGACGAGGGCTTGATGCGCGGTGTGATCATGGGCGACATCATGCCGGCCGCAGAGGTTGCGGGCGTGAGGGAGGTTTCGAGAAGTGCCCGCTAGGCCCTCTTGCATCGGCGTACGTTTTGCCGTACGCTTGTGGCCCCTGGAGCCTGCCTATGACCACCCTCACCGCCAGCGAAGCTCGCGCCAACCTTTACCGCCTCATGGACCAAGCGGCCGAGTCGCATGAGCCCATCCTCATTTCCGGCAAGCGCCACAATGCCGTCCTGATTTCCGCCGAGGACTGGGCCGCCATCCAGGAAACGCTCCACCTGCTCTCGGTGCCGGGCATGCGTGAGTCCATCAAGGCGGGCATGGCTGAGCCCATTGAGTCTTGCTCCACGGAGCTTGACTGGTGAGCTGGCAAGTCGTTTTCACCAAACAAGCCCAGAAAGACGCCCGCAACCTCGCAGCCGCCGGTCTCAAGGAGAACGCACAGGCACTGCTGGCCATCCTGGCCAAGAACCCGTTTCAAACGTCGCCGCCTTACGAGAAACTGGTGGGTGATCTGGCAGGGGCATACTCTCGCCGCATCAACATTCAACACCGGTTGGTGTACCAAGTGCTGGAGACGCAGCGTACAGTCAAGGTGCTGCGGATGTGGACGCACTACCAATAGCAGCGAGCCATTCGTCCAAGCCGACGCCACTTCGCGGCGTGGCTTCACTCCGGTGTTAACTGCCGGGTCCCGGATGATTCCTGACCTGTTTTGAGAACAGATTCGCTACGACAACGAAGCGGGCAAAGTGGATCATCGACACCACGGTGAGAAGAAGTCAGGCGACTCCTTCTCCACGCCCGAGGCATGGCTCGCAGCTTTTGAGCAAGACATCGCGAGGTGCAACCGTGAAGAACAGTCACTCTTGAGGTGTGCTCCCCCAAGGCATCGATGGCCAACTGCGCCAGCGTTTGGCGCAGCAGCAAACCGGCACTGTCGGCGCGGATCCGCTTTGCTTCCCCCGAGCTGCTGTGGAAGGTGCTCACCGCCAAGCGGTGGGAGCTGTTGAAAGCCCTTTGCGGGGCCGGGCCGGTGTCCATCCGGGAGGCCGCGCGGCGCGTGAACCGTGACGTCAAGGCGGCTCACAGCGGCGTGACGGCCTTGCTCCATGCCGGCGTGCTGGACCGGGCCGAGGGGAGCGGCATCGTCTTTCCGTATGAAGCGGTGAAGGTCGAGTCCCTGCTCCAGGCGGCATAAGGCACTCCAGCCTTCAGTTCTCCAGCCTCAGCACCTGCCCGTCGTTGTTGTCCGTCAGGATGTAAAGCCACCCATCGGGCCCCTGGCGTACGTCGCGGATGCGCTCGCGCAAGGTGGTGAGCAGGCGTTCTTCGCGCACCACGCGCGTGCCGTCGAGTTCGAGGCGGATCAGCGCCTGTTCGCGCAGGGTGCCGATGAAGAGGTGGCCTTTCCACTGCGGGTAGCGCTCGCCGGTGTAGAAGGCCATGCCGCTGGGGGCCACGGAGCGCGGCACCCATACCCGCAGCGGATCTTCCATGCCGGCCTTGCTGGGGCCTTCGCCAATGCTCAGTCCGGTGCCGTATTCGCGGCCGGAGGTGGCCACGGGCCAGCCGTAGTTGCGGCCGGCCTGGGTGAGGTTGAGTTCGTCGCCGCCCTGGGGGCCGTGTTCATGGGTCCAGAGTTCGCCGGTTTGCGGGTGCAGCGCGGCGCCTTGCACGTTGCGGTGGCCGTAGCTCCAGATCTCGGGGCGGGCGTCGGTGCGGCCCACGAAGGGGTTGTCGGCGGGCACGCGGCCGTCGCGCTCGATGCGCACCACTTTGCCGATGTGGTTGGCCAGGTTCTGCGCCTCGTTGCGCTGGCCGAAGCGGTCGCCCAGGGTGATGAACAGGCGCCCGTCGCGCGCGAACACCAGGCGCGAGCCGAAGTGGGCCGAGCTGTTGATTTTGGGCTGCTGGCGGAAGATCACCTGCACGTCGGCGAGCGCGTTGCCTTCCAGCCGCCCGCGTGCCACAGCGGTGCTGTTGCCGCCCTCGCCGGGTTCGCTGTAGCTCAGGTAGATGAAGCGGTTGCTGGCGAACTCGGGATCGACCGCCACGTCGAGCAGGCCACCCTGGCCGCGGGCATCGACCTTGGGCACGCCGGCCACGGGTGCGCTGAGCGCGCCGTCGGGCGAGACGATGCGCAGGCGCCCCGGCCGTTCGGTGACGAGCATGCGGCCATCGGGCAGGAAGGCCAGGCCCCAGGGGTGCTGCAGGCCGCGGGCCACGCTGACGGGTTTGAGGGTCTGGGCCTGGGCCAGCACGGTGGCCAGGCCGAGGGCGGCGGCCAGGAGCAGGCGCTGATGAATTCGCATGGTCCACTCCGAAAGAAACTCTTTCGTCGGAGTCTGCCACCGGGCGCGGGTTCCCGGTGGCCGTCGGGGCTTCAGCGATCGATGCGCAGGAGGTGGCCGCGGCTTTCGTCGAGCACGTAGAGCCAGCCATCGGGGCCTTGCTCGACATCGCGCATGCGCACGTCCAGCGAGCGAAACAGTTGTTCTTCGGCGATGATGGTGTTGCCGCGCAGCGTCAGCCGTCGCAGGCAGCGCTGGTCGGCCATGGTGCCCACGAAGAGGTTGCCGCGCCATTCAGGGAAGCGCTCGCCGGTGTAGAAGCACATGCCCGCGGGCGCGCAGGAGATGGGGACCCAGTACCACGCCGGCTCCGCGAAGGAGGGCGCGTGGGTGCCGCCGCCGATGCGGCAGGCGTTGCCCGGCGTCTGGTCATACGGGCAGCCATAGCTCACATTCGGCCAGCCGTAGTTGCCGCCGCGCAGCACCCGGTTGATCTCGTCGCCGCCCAGCGGGCCGTGCTCGCTGATCCACAGCTCGCCGGTGTCGGGGTGGATCGCGGCGCCTTGGGGGTTGCGGTGGCCGACGCTCCAGATCAGGCCGCTGAAGTTGTTGCCGGGGTTGTTGCCGTTGGTGTCGATGCGCACGACCTTGCCGAGGTGGTTGTCGGTGGTTTGCGGGGCATTGTTCTGAACCTGGCGGTCGCCCAGGGTGACGAACAGGTGGCCATCGCGTCCGAAGACCAGCCGCGAGCCGAAATGGCCGTCGCCGTTGAAGCGGGGCATCTGGCGGTAGATGACTGTCACCAGGCTGAGGCTCATATGGTCGTGGCTTAGCACGGCGCGCGCCACGGCGGTGCCGATGCCGGTGATGGCGCCCCCCTGGTCGGGTTCGGCATAGGACAGATAGATGCGTCGGTTGCTCGCGAAGTTCGGATCGATCACCACGTCGAGCAGTCCGCCTTGGGTGTTGCCTGCGTAGTACACGGCTGGCACACCCGCAATGGCGGCCGAGATGGTGCCGTCGGTGCCCACACGGCGCAGCCGCCCGGGCTTTTCGGTCACGAGCGCACTGCCGTCGGGCAGGAAGGCGAGCCCCCAAGGTTTGTCCAAGCCGGTGACCACGCTCGTGATCCGCGGTGGTGGGCCCGGTGGGGGCGGGGGGGATGGTGATCCGGCGTCGCCGCCGCCTCCGCCGCAGGCCGACAGGGCGGCCACGGCGGTGGCGTAGCGCCCGGCGCGCAGCAGCAGGTGGCGGCGTTGGGCATTTTCGAGCGCGGGGGCGGGGGCCGGCAGGCCAGGCAGATCAGGAGGCATGGCGGCTCCTTCGTGTCCGAAGCCGCCAGCCTAGCGCCACCGGCCGCCGGCAGGCGTGACAAGTCGCAACCGTCCCCGCAACCGGGGGGTCAACCCACCGCTTCCACCACCATCTGCACCCGCTGCTGGCCGTTGTATTCGTCCAAGGACAAGCGATAGGCCAGGCGGCTGCGTTCGGGCAGGGGGTCGCTATGGCCGAACCAGATCGCATCACGCAGGTGGCCGGCGTGGCGCACGGAAAGCTTCAGGTGGCGTTCGCCGACGATGCGCTGGGACACCACGTCCACCTCGTCGCAGAAGACCGGCGCCTCGAAGGCCTGGCCCCAGACTTCCTGCTCCAGGATCTGCACGACCTCGGGGTGGAACCATTGCGGTTCCAGCGGGCCGTCGGTGGCCACGGTGCGTGCCAGCAGGCTGTCGTCCAGCCATTCGCTGGCCACGGTGGCGAAGGCCTGGGCGAAGGTGACGAAATCGTCCTCGCCCACGGTGCAGCCGGCCGCCATGGCGTGGCCGCCGAACTTGCGCAGCACGCCGGGGTGGCGTTTGCTGACGAGATCCAGCGCATCGCGCAGGTGAAAGCCGGGGATGGAGCGGCCCGAGCCCTTGAGCAGGCCGTCCTGGCCGCGGGCGAAGACGAAGGTGGGGCGGTGCACGCGGTCCTTCAGGCGCGAGGCGACGATGCCCACCACGCCTTCGTGGAATTCGGCGTCGTAGATCGCGACGGCAGGCGGGGGGTCGCCGGTGGGCATCAGGCGTTCGAGCAAGGCCTCGGCCTGTTCGCGCATGCCGGCTTCCACGCTGCGGCGCTCGCGGTTGATGCCGTCGAGCAGTTGCGCCAGCTCGGCGGCGCGGGTGGCATCGTCGGTGAGCAGGCATTCGATGCCCAGCGTCATGTCGGCCAGGCGGCCGGCGGCATTGATGCGCGGGCCCAGCGCAAAGCCGAAGTCGAAGGCGCCGGCCCGTTCGGCGCGGCGGCCGGCGGCGGCAAAGAGCGCGGCCACGCCGGGCTGCATGCGCCCGGCACGGATGCGCTTGAGGCCCTGGGCGACGAGCCGCCGGTTGTTCGCATCGAGCTTCACCACGTCGGCCACGGTGCCCAGGGCAACGAGGTCGAGCAGGCTGTCCAGGCGGGGCTGGGCACCGGCCTCGAAGGCGCCGCGCCGGCGCAGTTCGGCGCGCAGGGCCAGCAGCACGTAGAACATCACGCCCACGCCGGCCAGGTGCTTGCTCTCGAAGGGGCAGCCAGGCTGGTTGGGGTTGACGATCACGTCGGCATCGGGCAGCACGACCTCGCCATGGACCTGAGCCGGCAGGTGATGGTCGGTCACTACCACGCGCAGGCCCCGTGCGCGGGCGTGGGCCACGCCCTCGAGGCTGGCGATGCCGTTGTCCACGGTGATCAGCACGTCAGGGCGCCGGGCCATCGCCAGGTCGACGATGGCGGGCGTGAGGCCGTAGCCGTGCACGGCGCGGTCGGGCACCACATAGCTGAGGGTGTCGGGCCGCGCGCCCAGCAGCTTCAGGCCGCGCAGGGCCACGGCGCAGGCGGTGGCGCCGTCGCAGTCGTAGTCGGCCACCACGCAGATGCGCTGGCCGGCCGTGAGGGCTTCGGCCAGGCAGGTGGCCGCGTCGGCGGCACCTTTCAATTGCTCGGGCGGCAGCAGGCGGGCGAGTGAGTCGTCGAGTTCGTCGGTGCTGCGGATGCCGCGGGCCGCATACAGGCGGGCTAGCAAGGGGTGCACCCCGGCTTGCTCCAGCGCCCAGGCCGTGCGGGGAGGGACGTCGCGCGTGATGATTCTCATGACCGGCTCCGGCTCACAGGGACTGCAGCACGTCGGCCGGCGAGGCCGGTGCCCAGCGTGTCCTGAGCACCTGCCACCAGGAGCGCGCCGCCGGGGCCCAGGTCTGCGCGTGGCGCTCGCCGCACAAGGTCAGTTGCACGGGCTGTCCGGCGCGCGCTCGCTGCCAGGCTTCGCGCAGGGGGCCGGCGTCCAGGGCCTGCCAAGCCTGCGCCCAGGCGGCCCAGTCGCCCTGGACGAGGGCATCGCGCAGGCGGGTGTCCACGATCAGGTCGGCGGCGGGTCGGGCCTGCTGGCGCACCCCGCAACCGCTCAGCCAGAAGCTGTTGATGGGCAGCAGGCCGGCAGCCTCGCGGCGTTCGTTCAGCGGATGGGTGTAGAGCAGCATCTGCACTTCCTGCTGCAGCCGGCGCACCAGGCGGGCTTGGGGGTGGTCGGGCATCCACAGGTCCACGTTGCGGCCGATCACCCGGTCCACGCTGGCCGTGGGCAGCTCCGCCAGGCTTTCGTGGGCGACATACCAGCGCAACGGGGCGCCGTAGACCAGCACCCAGCCTTCGCCTTCGAAGAGCTCGCGCACGGCTTCGAGCGCCTCGCGCGAGGCGGCCTCGTCGAGCTGCAGCGACTCGGGCGGCAGCATGGTCACCTCGTCGGCACTGGCATGCCAGTGGGCAGGCGTGAGCAGGCCCCAGCACAGGTCGTCGGTGGCGATGCCGTCGGACGCTGCGGCATGAGCCGCCCAGGGCAGGCCGCCGTCGGGGCCGGCATAGCCCCAAGCCAGGGCCAGGGCGCGCTCATGCGGCATGGACAGGCTGTACTCGTCGCCCTCGCTGCGCCAGACCGGCCCGAGGTGGGCCAGCAGGCCGCCCAGGTGGGGCAGGGACAGCTCGCGCATCTTCGCGCGGGCCGCCTCGGCCAGCGCCGAGGCATAGGGAATCAGCACATGCATGGCCCGCCATTATCGGCGCCCTGGCCGGCTCGGGTAGCATCGGGCGCCTGCCTGCGGGCGAACCCCTCCATGCGACCCATGAACTGGCCCTACGAACTGCAGATCGGCTGGCGCTATACGCGTGCCGGCCGCGCCACCCGGCGCAACGGTTTCATCTCGTTCATCTCCGGCGTGTCGATGCTGGGCATCGCGCTGGGGGTGGCGGCGCTCATCATCGTGCTGTCGGTGATGAACGGCTTCCAGAAGGAGGTGCGCGACCGCATGCTGTCGGTGATCTCGCACATCGAGGTCTTCTCGGCCGACGGCCAGGCCCTGCCCAACTGGGAACAGACGGCCAACGAGGCCCTGGCGAACTCGCAGGTGCTGGGTGCCGCCCCCTATGTGGCCGCCCAGGCCCTGGTGGCGCGCGGCGAGGACATGCGCGGCGCGATCATCCGCGGCATCTCGCCCGAGCACGAGCCCAACGTGACCCCGCTGGCCGCCCAGCTCAAGGACACCGTGCTGGCCCGCCTGCAGCCCGACGGCTGGGGCGTGGTGCTGGGGGCCGAGCTGGCTCGCCAGCTCGGCGTTCGCGAGGGCGACCGCGTCACCATCGTCTCGCCCAGCGGGCAGGTGACGCCGGCCGGCGTGGTGCCGCGCCTGAAGCAGATGACGGTGGTGGGCACCTTCGAGGCCGGCCACTATGAATACGACAGCGGCCTGGTGCTGATGCACCTGGACGATGCGGCCCGGCTCTTCCGCGTGGCCGGGCCCACGGGCGTGCAGTTGCGCCTGGCCGACCTGCACCGCGCCCGGCAGGTGGCGCAGGAGCTGGCCCAGCAGCTCAGCGGCGAGCTCTACCTGCGCGACTGGACACGCACCAACCGCAACTGGTTCGATGCCGTGCAGCTCGAAAAACGCATGATGTTCATCATCCTCACGCTGATCGTGGCGGTGGCGGCCTTCAATCTGGTGTCGATGCTGGTGATGACGGTCACCGACAAACGGGCCGACATCGCCATCTTGCGCACCCTGGGCGCCACGCCGCGCTCTATCATGGGCATTTTCATGGTGCAGGGGGCGGCCAGCGGCATCATCGGCACCCTGGGCGGCCTGCTGCTGGGGCTGCTGGTGGCGTTCAACATCGACGTGATCGTGCCGGCCATCGAGCGGCTGTTCAACGCGAGCTTCCTGCCCGGCAGCATCTACCTCATCAGCCGCATGCCCAGCGACCCACAGATGGCCGACATCGTGCCCATCGGTGTGATCTCGCTCGTGCTGGCTTTCGTGGCCACGCTGTATCCGAGCTGGCGCGCCAGCCGTGTGCAGCCGGCGGAGGCGCTGCGCTATGAGTGAGTTCGTGCTGAGCGCCGAAGGCCTGCACAAGCGCTTCCACGAAGGCCCGCTGGACGTGCACGTGCTGCGCGGCGTGAGCCTGCAGGTGCGCCCGGGCGAGACGCTGGCCATCGTCGGCGCCTCGGGCTCGGGCAAGAGCACGCTGCTGCATCTGCTGGGCGGTCTGGATGCGCCCACGCAGGGGCGCGTGGTGTTGCAGGGGCGGGATTTCGCCAGCCTGGGGCCGTCTGCCCAGGGGCAGTGGCGTAACCGGCATCTGGGCTTCGTCTATCAGTTTCACCACTTGCTGCCCGAGTTCACGGCGCTGGACAATGTGGCCATGCCGCTGCGCATCCGGCGCATGCCGGTGGCACCTGCGCACGAACAGGCCCTGGCGATGCTCTCGCGCGTGGGTCTGCGCGAGCGCACGCAGCATCGCCCGGCCGAACTGTCCGGTGGCGAGCGCCAGCGCGTGGCCATCGCCCGGGCCCTGGTGACGCAACCGGCGTGCGTGCTGGCCGACGAGCCCACCGGCAACCTGGACCGCGAGACGGCCAACACCATCTTCGAGCTGATGCTCTCGCTGGCGCGCGACCAGGGCACGGCCTTCGTCGTGGTCACCCACGACGAGGAGCTGGCTGCGCGCTGCGACCGGCGGCTCAGGCTGAAGGCGGGCGTGCTCGTCTGAACGAAGACGCACCATGTGGATCGACACCCACTGCCACCTCGATGCGGCCGAATTCGACGGCGACCGCGAGGCAGTGGTCGCGCGTGCGCGCTCGCAAGGCGTGGGCGGCATGGTCCTGCCGGCCGTGAGCACCACCAACCTCGAGGCTGTGCGCGACCTGGCCCATCGTCACGGCTGCGTCTATGCGCTGGGCCTGCATCCTCTGTATGTGCACGCGGAGCCACCCGATGCGCTGGACACGCTGCGCGCCGCGCTGCAGCGTCATCGCGGCGACGCCCGTCTGGTGGCCGTGGGCGAGATCGGCCTGGACCACTTCGTGCCGGGCCTGGACCGCGCCGTGCAGGAGCGCTATTACGTGGCCCAGCTTCAACTGGCCCGCGAGTTCGAGCTGCCGGTGATCCTGCATGTGCGCCGCTCGGCCGATGCCCTGCTCAAGCACCTGCGGCGAGTGCGCGTCAAGGGGGGCATCGCCCATGCTTTCAACGGCAGTGTCCAGCAGGCACGGGCCTTCATCGACCTGGGTTTCAAGTTGGGCTTCGGCGGTGCGATGACGTTTGAGCGTGCGCTGCAGATCCGCACCCTGGCCCGTGAGCTGCCGCTGCAAGCGCTGGTGCTGGAGACCGATGCGCCCGACATCCCGCCGCAGTGGCTCTACCGCACCGCTGAGCAGTGCGCCGCGGGCCAGACCAGCCGCAACGAGCCGGCCGAGCTGCCGCGCATCGCCCAGGTGCTGGCCGAGTTGCGCGGCCTGAGCCCGGAGGCGGTGGCTGCAGCCACCTCGGCCAATGCGCGCGAGGTGCTGGGGTTGGCGTGGGCATGAAGGCTCCCGATCGCCTGCAGGGCCTGGCGCCGGTGGTGGTGCCCCATACCCGCCTCGTGGTGTTGGGCAGTTTTCCCGGCGTGGCCTCGTTGCGCGAGCAGCAGTACTACGCGCATCCGCGGAATCATTTCTGGCCCCTGCTGTCGGCCCTGTGGGGGGTGGACCTGCGGGCCCTGCCCTATGCGCAGCGGCTGGACGTGGTGCGCGAGCGGGGGCTGGGCCTGTGGGACGTGTATGCGAGCTGCCGGCGCGAGGGCAGCTTGGACAGCGCCATCGAGGAGGCCGAACTCAACCCGCTGGCGCGCCTGCGCGAATGGGCCCCGGGCCTGCAGGCGCTGGCCCACAACGGCGGCGAGTCCGCCCGGGCGATGCGCATCACGCGCCACCTGGGCTTGGCGGTGCACCGCCTGCCTTCCACCAGCCCGGCCAACGCCACCTGGAGCTTCGAGCGCAAGCTGGTGGCCTGGCGGGCCGTTTTCGAACTGCACGAACTGGCATGAGCTCCACCAAGCAGCGCAAAGGCGCCCTGCATCATCCGAGCGTCACGCTGTCCGAATCCGACGGCGTGCGCTATCTGCACCTGGACACGCCCTGGGTCCAGGGGGCCATGCGGGTGAAGAAGCCCAACGACATCGAGCTGGCCTACGTGCAGCGCATGATGGCCTGGATGCTGCTGCGCCCCACCGATGCCCTGGGCGAGGGCCACGCCGTGCAACTGGGCCTGGGCGCGGCGGCGATCACCAAGTTCTGTCACAGGAAGCTGCGCTGGCGCACCACCGCGGTGGAGCTGAACCCCGAGGTCATCGCCGTGTGCCGCCAGTGGTTCCGCCTGCCGCCCGACGACGAGCGGCTGCGCGTGATCGAGGCCGATGCCGCCGCCTACGTGGGCGACCCGGCCCATGCGGGCACGGCCGATGCGCTGTGTGTGGACCTGTACGACCACGAAGCCGCCAGCCCGGTGCTCGACGACGAGGCGTTCTACCGGGCCTGCCACCGCCTGCTGGCGCCAGGCGGTGTCATGAGTGTCAACCTCTTCGGCCGCCATGCCAGCTTCGAGCGCAGCCTGGCGCACATCGCCGCAGCCTTTGCCGGTGAAACCCTTTGGAGCCTGCGGCCGACGCGCGAAGGCAACACCATCGTGCTGGCCTGCCGTGGCGTGCCGCCCGTGACCCGGGCCGTGCTTGCCGAGCGTGCCGAAACCGTCGAAACTCGTTTCGGCCTGCCGGCTCGCAAATGGCCGCGCATGATGAAACACGTGCACCCGTCATGACCGCCAAACCCGACTCCGTCCACGCCAAAATGCATCGCAAGGCCCATCGCAAGGGCCGCCTGGACTGGCAGGTGCTGGTGGACTGGTTGCGCGAGGACGGTGTGATCACCCCCGGCGACGCCCAGCGCACCCAGCAGCGCCTGGCCGCCGGCGCCAGTGCCCAGCACCCGCTGGTGCGCCTGGCCAGCGTGGGCCTGGTGCATGCCGGCACCGGCAAGCCGCTGGACACCGAGACCCTCACCAAATGGCTCGCCGGTCGCGCGGGGCTGGACTACCTGCGCATCGACCCGCTCAAGGTCGATGTGGGCCGTGTGGCCGATGTGATGTCGATCAACTACGCCGAGCGGCGCCGCTGCCTGCCGGTGCAGGTGGGCCTGGCCGAGATCACGATGGCCACCTGCGAGCCCTTCGATACCGACTGGGTGGCCGAGATCGAGGCGCACACGCGCAAGAAGATCCGGCTGGTGGTGTCCAGCCCGAACGAGCTGGCGCGCTATACCACCGAGTTCTACACCTTGGCCAAGTCGGTCAAAGCCGCGGCAAAGAACGGCCAGGTCAGCGGCCCGGCCAACTTCGAGCAGCTCGTCGAACTCGGCAAGGCCAAGCACCTCGACGCCAACGACCAGGGCATCGTGCAGGTGGTCGACTGGTTGTGGCAGTACGCCTTCGACCAGCGCGCCTCGGACATCCATCTCGAGCCCCGCCGCGACATCGGTGCGGTGCGGTTTCGCATCGACGGAGTGATGCACACCGTCTACCAGTTGCCGCTGACCGTGATGGCCGCGATGACCAGTCGCATCAAGCTGCTGGGCCGCATGGACGTGGTGGAAAAGCGCCGCCCGCTCGACGGCCGGATCAAGACGCGCAACCCGCGCGGCGACGAGGTCGAGATGCGGCTGTCCACCCTGCCCACGGCCTTCGGCGAAAAGCTGGTGATGCGCATCTTCGACCCGGACACCACGGTCAAGAGCCTCGATGCCCTGGGCTTTTCCAGCCACGACGCGCAGCGCTGGGAGCAGCTCGTCACGCGGCCGCACGGCGTGATCCTGGTGACCGGCCCCACCGGTTCGGGCAAGACCACCACGCTGTACGCCACGCTCAAGCGCCTGGCCACCGACGAGGTGAACGTCTGCACGATCGAGGACCCGATCGAGATGATCGAGCCGGCCTTCAACCAGACCCAGGTGCAGCCCCAGCTCGACCTCAACTTTGCCAGCGGGCTGCGCGCGCTGATGCGCCAGGATCCGGACATCATCATGGTGGGCGAGGTGCGCGACCTCGAAACCGCCGAGATGGCGATCCAGGCGGCGCTCACCGGGCACCTGGTGTTCACCACGCTGCACACCAACGACGCGGCCTCGGCCATCACCCGGCTGCTCGACCTGGGCGTGCCGTCCTACCTGATCAGCGCCACCGTGCTGGGCGTGCTGGCCCAGCGTCTGGTGCGCACCCTGTGCCCGCACTGCAAGCAGCCCGACGAGGACTTCAGCCGCGACACCCTGGCCGCGGCCATCGCCCCCTGGCGCATGAGCGGGGCCTTCCGCCCCTATCGGCCGGTGGGCTGCATCGAGTGCCGCATGACCGGCTTCCAGGGGCGCGCGGGCCTGTACGAGCTGCTCACCGTCACCGAGGCCCTCAAGCCCCACCTCACCCAGACGCCGGACCTGTCGCGCCTGCGACAGCAGGCCACTCAGGATGGCATGCGCCCGCTGCGTCTGGCCGGCGCGATGAAGGTGGCCGAGGGCCTGACCACGCTGGACGAGGTGCTGCGCGCCACCCCGGCCTGGGAAGCCTGAGACGCAAGGCACCGATCGCGCAGCCCCGAGCCGCCTGCTTTACGGCGTCCGGCTCGGCCGGCAGGCCTCCTGCCGCTACGTGTATTCCACAGGAACGGTTTGCGGGCCGCTCCCTAGAATCGCCGGCAGTTCTATCGTGGGCAGTTCTGCCAATACCACCATAACCGTCTGAGGAGCGATCGTGAAGATCAAGAGTCAGAAGGACTTCGCGTCCGGACTGATGTTCATCGTCGTGGGCATCGCGTTCGCCTGGGGTGCCACCGAATACAGCTTCGGCAGTTCCGCGCGCCCCGGCCCGGGGTATTTCCCCTTCGGTCTGGGCATCTTGCTGGCCATCCTGGGCGCCCTGGTCACGTTCAGCGCGCTGACCATCGAGACCGAGGACGGCGAGCCCATCGGCCACATTGGGTGGAAACCCTTGTTCATCATCGTCGGATCGGTGGTGCTGTTCGGCGCTACGCTGCCCCGCCTGGGTCTGCTGATCTCGCTGCCGCTGCTGATCATCGTGGCCAGCCTCGCCGGCGACGAATTCAATTGGCGAGATGCCATCATCGCCGCGGTCGTGCTCACGGCCCTGTCATGGTTCGTGTTCTCTTGGGCGCTCAATCTGGTCATCCCCTTGTGGCCGGCTTGGCTTTCCCAGTAAGTCGAACGCCCAAGGAGACCCCTCATGGATTTGCTTGCCAATCTCGCGCTGGGTTTTGAGACTGCGCTGTCGCTTCAAAACCTGGGTTATGCCTTCATCGGGGCCCTGTTCGGCACCCTGGTGGGCGTGTTGCCCGGTCTCGGCCCGGCGGCCAGCATCGCGATGCTGCTGCCCTCCATCTACGCGCTGGACGCCACGCCGGCGCTGATCATGCTGGCGGGCATCTACTACGGTTCGCAATACGGCGGCTCGACCACCGCCATCCTCATCAACGTGCCGGGCGAATCATCCTCGGTCGTGACCGCCTTGGACGGCTATCAAATGGCCCGCCAGGGGCGTGCTGGCGCGGCCTTGGCCACGGCTGCGCTGGGCTCTTTCTTTGCCGGCTCGGTGGCTACGCTCATCATCGCTGGCTTTGCGCCGCCGCTGACCGAGCTGGCCTTCAAGTTCGGCCCGGCCGAATACTTCTCGCTGATGGTGCTGGGCCTGATCGGCTCGGTGGTACTGGCCTCGGGCTCGCTCATCAAGGCCATCGCGATGATCCTGCTGGGTTTGCTGATCGGGCAGATCAACACCGACGTGATCTCCGGCGTGCCGCGCTACTCGTTCGACATTCCCGAACTGTCCGACGGCATCAACTTCGTCGTCATCGCGATGGGCATCTTCGGCTTCGGTGAGATCATCGCCAACCTCTCGGTCCCGTCGCACACCCGCGAGGTCTTCACCCGCGACGTGCGGGGCCTGTGGCCCAGCAAGAAGGACTTCAAGGAAGCCGCCCCGGCGGTGCTGCGCGGCACGGCGCTCGGCTCCATCCTGGGCATCCTGCCCGGCGGCGGCGCGCTGCTGTCCTCGTTTGCCTCCTACACGCTGGAGAAGAAGCTCGCCAAGGATCCCAGCCAGTTCGGCAAGGGGGCCATTCAGGGCGTGGCCGGCCCCGAGGCGGCGAACAATGCCGGCGCCCAGACCTCCTTCATTCCCATGCTCACGCTGGGCATCCCGTCCAACGTCGTGATGGCGCTGATGGTGGGCGCGATGACGATCAAGGGCATCCAGCCCGGCCCGCAGGTCATGACCAGCGACCCGGCGCTGTTCTGGGGCCTGATTGCTTCGATGTGGATCGGCAACCTGATGCTCGTGGTGCTCAACCTGCCGCTGATCGGCATCTGGATCAAGCTGCTGACGGTGCCTTACCGCTTCCTGTTCCCGGCGATCCTGACCTTCTGCTGTATCGGCCTGTACACGCTGAACAACAACAACTTCGACGTCTACATGGGCGCCCTGTTCGGCATCATCGGCTATGCCTTCTACAAGCTGGGCTGCGAGCCGGCCCCGCTGCTGCTGGGCTTCATCCTCGGGCCCATGATGGAGGAGAACCTGCGCCGCGCCCTGCTGCTGTCGCGCGGCGACTGGACGGCCTTCGTCACCCGCCCGCTGTCGGCCGGCCTGCTGCTGGCGGCCCTGGCGATGGTGGTGATCGTGCTGATGCCCTCGATCCGGCGCAAGCGCGAGGAAGCCTTCCAGGAAGCCGACTGACGCGGGGCTGCCTGCCTGCGCGCTGCAAAGGCCGCCTTCGGGCGGCCTTTGCGCCTTTGAGCGGCCGCGATAATGCGCCCCCAGGAGGAGATTAGCCCGATGCTCACACCCCATCCGCTGCGGGAGGTTCTGCACAACGAGGTCCATGCGCGCCCCTACGAGCGGATGTGCGCGCCGCTGGCGCTGTCGCACCTGGCGCTGCTCACACCGCCGGGGCAGACGGCCTCGCGCGAGCACTTGCACGCGCTGCTGCGCGCGCGCCACCTGCCGCTGCCGGCCGAGGACGCCAGCCACCTGAGTCTGGACATCGGAGGCGTGCACCTGCGCTGGGAGCAGCACACCGAGTTCCAGACCTACACCTTCTGGCGGGCCCTGTCCGAGCGGCCCACCAGCTTCGACGAGCCGGCCGTCGGCCTGGTGCCCCAGGACTGGCTGCGCGGCATCCCGGGGCAATGGCTGGTGGGCATGCACGTGCTGGTCACGCGCACCCGCGATGACGGCTCCGACCCCCTGGTGCGTGGGGCCCTGTCCGAGGAGAGCCTGGTCGGCTCCATCGTGATGGACGGACAGGCCGAGGTCTACACCGACTTCCGGCTGCATGCCGACGGCTTCGCGCGTGTGGTGGTGGTGGCCGCCAGCATGCACCCCCGCCGTCTGGGCCGCACCGTCCAGCGCCTGCTGGAGGTGGAGACCTACCGGATGATGGCTTTGCTGGGCCTGCCGGCGGCGCGCCAGGTCGCCGCCACCCTGGCCGATGCCGAGCGCGAGCTGGCACGGATCGCAGACCAGATCCGCAGCGCCGAGCGCTCGCACGAGCCTGAGCTGCTGCGCCAGCTCACCCACCTGGCCGGCCGGGTGGAGAGCCTGTACGCCAGCACCCACGCCCGATTCTCGGCCAGCGGCGCCTACTTCGAGCTGGTGCAGCGGCGCATCGACGAGCTGGCCGAGCACCGCCTGGCCGGATTGCAAACCATGGGCGAGTTCATGGACCGGCGACTGGGGCCGGCGATGCAGACCTGTGCCTGGGCGGCGCGGCGCCAGCAGCAGTTGTCCGAACGCATCTCGCGCACCAGCAACCTGCTGCGCACGCGCGTGGAGATCGAGCAGCAGCAAAGCAGCCAGGCCCTGCTGGATGCGATGAACCGCCGCCAGAAAGCCCAACTGATGCTGCAGACGGCTGTCGAAGGCTTGTCGATTGCGGCGATCACGTACTACGGCGCCGGCCTGGTCGGCTATCTTGCCAAAGGGGCCAAGGATGCGGGCCTGCCGCTCAGCGTCGACATCGTCGTCGCCGCGGCCATTCCGCTGATCGCAGCCACCGTCTGGGTGGGGCTGCGTCGCCTGCACGCGGCGGCCCAGCGCGCGGCGCAATAGACCCGGTGCTGCAGGGCGGCGCCGGGCCGCGCATAATCATCCGATGATTCGGCCGAGGCCTGCCATGAAACCTTTCCTCTACGACACGCCGTACCCCTCGCTGCGCCTGCCCGTCTTCGCCCGCAACCTGGTGGCCACTTCCCATCCGGCAGCGGCCAGCGCGGGCCTGCGCATGCTCTGGAAGGGCGGCAATGCGGTGGATGCCACCATTGCCGCGGCGGCGGCGATGACGATCCTCGAGCCCGTCAGCAACGGTCTGGGCAGTGATGCCTTCGCCATCGTCTGGGATGGCCGGCAGTTGCACGGCCTGAACGCGGCCGGTCGTGCGCCGGCGGCCTGGACGCGCGAGTACTTCGCGGCACGCCACGCAGGGCAGGCCACGCGCCCGCCCAAGCGTGGCTGGGACTCGGTCACCGTGCCCGGCATGGTGGCCGGCTGGGTGGCCCTGCACGAGCGTTTCGGCAAGCTGCCCTTTGCCGACCTGCTGGAGCCGGCGATCGACTATGCCGAGCGCGGCTACTGCGTGCCGCCGGTGGTGGCCGCCAAGTGGGCTGCTGCCGTGCCCGAGCTGGAGGGCCAGCCGGGCTTTGCGCAGGCCTTCATGCCCCACGGCCGCGCGCCCGAGGTGGGTGAGCATTTCACGTTCAAGGACGCCGCGCGCAGCCTGCGGCTGATCGCCGATACGCGCGGCGAAGCCTACTACCGCGGCGAGATCGCCGCGGCCATCGCGGGCTTTGCGCGTCAGCATGGCGCAGCCCTCACCGAGGCCGATCTCGCGGCCATGCGGCCCGAGTGGGTGAAGCCGATCTCACGCCACTACCGCGGCTACACGCTGCACGAAATCCCGCCGTCGGGCCAGGGCATCGCCGCGCTGATCGCCCTGGGGATTCTTTCGCATTTCGATATCGCCGCGCTGCCGCGCGACTCGGCGGCCTCGCAACACCTGCAGATCGAGGCGATGAAGCTGGCCTTTGCCGACACCTACCGCTACGTGGCCGAGCGCGACCATATGGAAGTCACCGTCGAGCAGATGCTCGATGACGACTACCTCGCCAGCCGGGCGCGGCTGATCGATCCGGCCCAGGCCCAGGACTTCGGTGCCGGCAACCCGCCCACCGGCGGCACCATCTACCTCACCGCCGCCGACGAGCAGGGCCTGATGGTGAGCTGGATCCAGAGCAACTACATGGGCTTCGGCTCGGGTGTGGTGGTGCCGGGCTGGGGCATCTCGCTGCAAAACCGCGGCCACGGCTTTTCGTTGCAGGCCGGCAGCCCCAACGTGGTGGCGCCCGGCAAGCGGCCCTTCCACACCATCATTCCCGGCTTCCTCACGCGCGAGGGCGAGCCGATAATGAGCTTTGGCGTGATGGGCGCCAACATGCAGCCCCAAGGCCATGTGCAGACCCTCGTGCGCATGCTCGACTATGGACAGAACCCCCAGGCGGCCTGCGACGCGCCGCGCTGGCGCTACAACGAGGGCCTGTCGATCAATGTCGAGTCCACGATGGACCCGGCCGTGGTGCAGGGCCTGCAGGCGCTGGGCCACCGCATCGAGGTGCTGCAGGACCCCTACCAAGACTTCGGTGCGGGCCAGTTCATCTGGCGCCTGGGTGATCCGGCGGTCCAGGGCTATGTGGCCGCCAGCGATCCCCGGCGCGACGGCCAGGCGGTCGGGTTTTGAGCACAGCGGCCCACGACACCGCGGGGCGCTCGCCGATGGCCGCGGGTTTGCTGCTGGCCGCCGGCGGCGCGGTGGCCTTCTCGGGCAAGGCCATCATCGTCAAGCTGTCCTACCGCTATGGCGTCGATGCGGTGACGCTCATCATGTACCGCATGCTCTTTGCGCTGCCGCTGTTTGCGCTGCTGGCCTGGTGGTCGGGGCGCGGCAAGCCGGCCTTCACCCGGCGTGATTGGCTGGGCATCGGGGGCCTGGGCTTTTGCGGCTACTACCTGGCCAGCTTCCTCGACTTCCTGGGCCTGCAGTACATCAGCGCCAGCCTGGAGCGCCTGATCCTCTACCTCAACCCCACGCTGGTGCTGGCTTTGGGAGTGGTGTTGTTCAAGAAGCCGGTGCGTGCGCGCCAGCTCGTGGCCATTGCGGTGAGCTATGCCGGCGTGTTGCTGGTGTTTGGCCAGGAGGTGAACTTCGAAGGGCCCCATGTGCTGCTGGGCGGCCTGCTGGTGTTCGCCAGCGCGGTGTCCTATGCCGTCTACCTCGTCTACAGCGGCGAGATGGTGCAGCGCCTGGGGGCCATGCGGCTGGTGGGCTGGGCCAGCATGGTGGCCTGCGTGTTGTGCATCGCCCAGTTCGCGTTGCTGCGCCCCTGGTCGGCGGCGGTGGTGGCGCCCGAGGTGCTCTGGCTGGCCGTGCTCAACGCCACGGCCTGCACGGTGGCGCCCGTGCTGATGGTGATGATGGCGATCGAACGCATCGGTGCGGCCGCCACGGCCCAGATCGGCATGATCGGCCCGTTGTCCACGCTGGGCTTGGGCGTGCTGGTGCTGGGTGAACCCTTCACCCCCTGGATTGCCGCGGGCACCGTGCTGGTGCTGGCCGGCGTGTGGTTGTTGACGAAGTGGAGATAGGACGATGGACCTCGGCATTGCGGGCAAATGGGCCCTGGTGTGCGCCTCGAGCAAGGGACTGGGCAAGGGCTGTGCCTCGGCGTTGGTGGCCGAGGGCGTGAACGTGGTGATGACCGCGCGCACCGCGGCCGACCTGGAGGCGGCGGCGGCCGAACTGCGCGCGTTGGGCCGTGCCGAGGTGCGCACCGTGGCCGGCGACATCACCACGCCCGAAGGCCGGGCCGCGGCGCTGGCCGCCTGCCCGCAGGTGGACATCCTCGTGAACAACGCCGGTGGCCCGCCGCCCGGCGACTTCCGCGACTGGGGCCGCGAGGAATGGGTGCAGGCCCTGGAGGCCAACATGCTCACGCCCATCGAGCTGATCAAGGCCACCGTGGACGGCATGGCCGCGCGCGGCTTCGGGCGCATCGTCAACATCACCTCGGGGGCGGTGAAGGCGCCCATCGACGTGCTGGGGCTGTCCAACGGCGCGCGCAGCGGTCTCACCGGCTTCGTGGCGGGGTTGGCGCGCAGCCCCATCGCGGCACGCAACGTGACGATCAACAACCTGCTGCCTGGGGCCTTCGACACTGACCGCCTGCGCAAGACCCTGGCGGCTGGTGCGGCCAAGGCCGGCCTCGACGCCGACCAGGCGATGCAGCGCCGCCTGCAGGCCATCCCGGCCCGACGCTTCGGCACCGCCGAGGAGTTCGGGGCGGTGTGCGCCTTCTTGTGCAGCCAGCAGGCCGGCTACATCACGGGGCAGAACTGGTTGCTCGATGGTGGCGCCTATCCGGGCACGTTCTGAACGAACTGTCCAACGACAGCGCTTTCAGCCGTTTGCAAGTGCTGCACCGCCGCATGCACGATGAACGCACCGCGCCGCGTCTGGCCAGGCCGAATCGGTGCGAAAAGCGGCCCGTATGCTCGCAAACCCGCATTACACGGGGGGTGAGAGGAATAACATAGGGTGCATATAGCACAAGACCGCCGAGCCCCATCCTGGGGCCGAGCCGGTCGCCGACAGGAGACCACGATGAAAGCGTCTCAAGCACCCGTGAGCCGCCGCCGCTTGTTTGCAGGGGCCGGCTCGATCGCCGCGGTGGCCGCGGTGGCTTCCGTCATCCCCGTGCGCGAGGACCCGCCTGCGGGGGGCCAGAGCGAGCCCCAGCCCGACAAGCGTGCGGGCTACCGGCTGACGGAACACATCCAGCGCTACTACCAGACCGCCCGCGTCTGAGCGGTGCGGGGAGCAGGCTGCGGCCTGCGCCCCGTCATCCGTCTCGGTGCCGCCTCCAGTCGTTGTGTCAGGAGCCACCATGTTGCTCACCCGCAAATCCTCCAGCGCCACGCCGGCCGTCCGCGGCTCGTCCTCGCTCGTGGCCAGCCTAGCCCGCGGCGTGGCCCGTGCCGTGCCGACGATGGATCGCCGCGCTTTCCTGCGCCGCTCCGGCCTTGGGCTGGGCGTGGGACTGGCCGCCTCGCAGCTCACCTTGGTGAAGAAGGCCCAGGCTGCCGATCCGGCCAAAGCCACGGGGGCACCGACGGGCAAGGTCGAGGTCCGGCGCACCGTGTGCGGCCACTGCTCGGTGGGCTGCGCCATCGACGCAGTGGTGGAAAACGGTGTGTGGGTGCGCCAGGAACCGGTGTTCGACTCGCCCATCAACCTGGGCGCGCACTGTGCGAAGGGGGCCGCCGTGCGTGAGCACGGTCATGGCGAATACCGCCTCAAGTACCCGATGAAGCTGGTCAACGGCAAGTACCAGCGCATCAGCTGGGATCAGGCTCTCGACGAGATCTCGGCCAAGCTGCTGCAGCTGCGCGAGAGCAGCACGCCCGACTCGCTCTTCGTGGTGGGCTCGAGCAAGCACAACAACGAGCAGGCCTACCTGCTGCGCAAGTGGATGAGCCTGTGGGGCAGCAACAACTGCGACCACCAGGCGCGCATCTGCCATTCCACCACCGTGGCCGGCGTGGCCAACACGTGGGGCTATGGCGCGATGACCAACTCCTACAACGACATGCAAAACGCCAAGGCGGCGCTGTACATCGGCTCCAACGCTGCCGAGGCGCATCCGGTGTCGATGCTGCACATGCTGCATGCCAAGGAGAACGGCTGCAAGATGATCGTGGTCGATCCGCGCTTCACACGCACTGCGGCCAAGGCCGACCAGTACGTGCGCATCCGCTCCGGCACGGACATCGCCTTCCTCTTCGGCGTGCTCTACCACGTCTTCCAGAACGGCTGGGAGGACAAGAAGTACATCGCCGACCGCGTCTATGGCATGGACAAGGTGCGCGAGGAGGTGATGACGAAGTGGACGCCAGACAAGGTCGAGGAGGTCTGCGGCGTGCCCGAGGCCGAGGTCTTCCAGGTGGCCAAGACCATGGCCGAGAACCGGCCCTCGACCATCGTGTGGTGCATGGGCCAGACGCAGCACTCCATCGGCAACGCGATGGTGCGCGCTTCGTGCATCCTGCAGCTCGCCTTGGGCAACATCGGGGTGTCCGGCGGCGGCGCGAACATCTTCCGCGGCCACGACAACGTGCAAGGTGCCACCGACGTCGGGCCCAACCCCGACTCGCTGCCTGGCTACTACGGCCTGGCCGAGGGCTCCTGGAAGCATTTCGCCAAGGTCTGGGGCCTCGACTACGAATGGTTGAAGTCCCGCTACGCGCCCAACATGATGACCAAGTCGGGCATGACGGTGTCGCGCTGGATCGATGGCGTCCTGGAAAAGCCCGAGTTGATCGAACAAGCCGGCAACCTCAAAGCCCTCTTCTTCTGGGGCCACGCGCCAAACTCCCAGTCCCGCGGGCTGGAGATGAAGCGGGCGATGGACAAGCTCGACCTGCTGGTCGTGATCGATCCTTTCCCCTCGGCCACGGCCGCGATGGCCGCCATGCCCGGCAAGCCGGAGGATCTGAACCCCAACCGGGCCGTCTACCTGCTGCCAGCCACGACGCAGTTCGAGACCTCGGGCTCGTGCACGGCCTCCAACCGCTCCATCCAGTGGCGCGAGAAGGTCATCGAGCCGCTGTGGGAATCGCGCACCGACCACATGATCATGTACCAGCTGGCCGAGAAGCTCGGCTTTGGCAAGGAGCTGGTCAAGAACTACAAGATGGTCGCAGGCAAGGGCGGCATGATGGAGCCTGAACCCGAGTCCATCCTGCGCGAGATCAACCGCGGCGTGTGGACCATCGGCTACACCGGCCAGAGCCCCGAGCGTCTGAAGGCCCACATGCGCAACATGAATGTCTTCGACGTGAAGACGCTCAGGGCCAAGGGCGGGGTCGACAAAGAAACCGGCTACGTGCTCGACGGCGACTACTTCGGCCTGCCCTGGCCCTGCTATGGCACGCCCGAACTCAAGCACCCCGGCTCGCCGAACCTCTACGACACTTCCAAGCACGTGATGGACGGCGGGGGCAACTTCCGCGCCAACTTCGGTGTCGAGCGCGACGGCGTGTCGCTGCTGGCGGGCGATGGCTCCCATTCGTTGGGCGCCGACATCACCACCGGCTATCCCGAGTTCGACGACGTGCTGCTCAAGAAGCTGGGTTGGTGGGGCGAACTCACCCCCGAGGAGCAGCAGGCGGCCGAAGGCAAGAACTGGAAGACCGATCTGTCAGGCGGGATCATCCGCGTGGTGATGAAGAACCATGGCTGCCATCCCTTCGGCAATGCCCGTGCCCGGGCCATCGTCTGGAACTTCCCCGATGGCATCCCGCAGCACCGCGAGCCGATCTACTCGACACGGCCCGACCTCGTCGAGAAGTACCCCACCCATGCCGACAAGACCTTCTGGCGCCTGCCCACGCTGTTCAAGACCCTGCAGGACCAGAACAAGGACATCGGCCAGCGCTTCCCGCTGGTGATGACCTCGGGCCGCCTGGTCGAGTACGAGGGCGGCGGCGAGGAGACCCGCTCCAACCCCTGGCTGGCCGAGCTGCAGCAGGACATGTTCGTGGAGATCAACCCGGCCACGGCCAACGACCGCGGCATCCGTCCGGGCGAAATGGTGTGGGTGTCCACCCCCACCGGCGCACGGCTGCGGGTCAAGGCGCTGGTCACCGAGCGGGTCGACCGCAACACGGTCTTCCTGCCCTTCCACTTCTCAGGGCACTGGCAGGGCCAGGACCTGCTGCGCTACTACCCCGAGGGTGCGGCACCGGTCGTGCGGGGCGAGGCCGTCAACACGGCCACGACTTACGGCTACGACAGCGTGACGATGATGCAGGAGACCAAGACCACGGTCTGCCAGATCGAACGGGCGAGCGCCTGAGTGACGGCCGGCTGACAGGAGAACCCCATGGCTCGAATGAAGTTTATCTGCGATGCCGAGCGCTGCATCGAGTGCAACGGCTGCGTCACCGCCTGCAAGGCCGAGCATGACGTGCCCTGGGGCGTGAACCGCCGCCGCGTGGTCACGATGAACGACGGCCTGCCCGGCGAGCGCAGCATCTCGGTGGCCTGCATGCATTGCAGCGACGCCCCCTGCATGGCGGTGTGCCCGGTCGACTGTTTCTACCGCACCGACGAAGGTGTGGTGCTGCACGACAAGGACATTTGCATCGGCTGCGGCTACTGCTCGTACGCCTGCCCCTTCGGGGCCCCGCAGTTCCCCGCCAACGGCACCTTCGGTCTGCGCGGCAAGATGGACAAGTGCACTTTCTGCGCCGGCGGCCCCGAGGCCAGCGGCAGTGCGGCCGAGTACGAGAAGTACGGCCGCAACCGCCTGGCCGAAGGCAAGCTGCCGGCTTGCGCCGAGATGTGCTCGACCAAGGCCTTGCTGGGCGGCGACGGCGATGTGGTGGCCGACATCTTCCGCACCCGGGTGCTGCACCGCGGCAAGGGCAGCGAGGTCTGGGGCTGGGGCACGGCCTACGGCCGTCCCACGCAGAGCGGCCAGTCGCCCGCCAAGGAAGGAACCAAGTCATGAGCCGGCCACACCTCACCGCGCTGGGCCTGTTGCTGGCCGTGGGGCTGGCCGCCTGCAGCGAGACCGGCCAGACCGCCAAGGCGCCCTACAAACGCGGCGACACCCCGGCCTGGCAGGGGGCGACCAACCCCTATGTCGCCCCGGACTGGAAGCCCGGTGACCAGATGGCCTGGCAGGAGCAGATGCGCCGCCGTGCGGCCGGGCAGAACGAGTACTCGCGCATCAACTAGCGGGCCGAGTGCACGCAATCGAGGAGACGCCATGTTCCGCATCCTCCAGGGCCTGACGATCGCCGCCATGCTGGCTTGGTCGCCGGGCGTCTTTGCCCAGGGGGCTGCGCCGGCGACCGGCAGCGGCGCCCCCGAGGGCTTCGTCGCCCCGGCCGACCCCAAGCCCGAAGACACCAACGCGCAACGTGCGGTCTCGCAGCCCGGCAACAACGCGCCGTTCTGGCGCGCGGTGCGCGAGTCGGGCCAGCAAAGCGGCTACACCAGCCTGCCCGGCGTGGAAAAGGGCGTGCTGATCCAGTCGTTCGTGCAGTATCCCGGGTCGATGTACACCACCGCCGGCGAGGCTTGGCGGCAGGTGCGCAACAACTGGATCCTGCCCTACGGCGGCTCGCTCTTGCTCATCGTGTTGCTGGCCATCGCGCTGTTCTACTTCACCAAGGGCAGCATCGGGCTGCGCGAAGCCGAGACCGGCCGCCGGATCGAGCGCTTCACCTATTTCGAGCGTGCGGCTCACTGGGCCAACGCCGCCGCCTTCGTCGCGCTGGCGGTGTCGGGCATCGTGATGGCCTTCGGCAAGTTCTTCCTGCTGCCCATCCTGGGCGGCACGCTGTTCGGCTGGCTCGCCTATGCAATGAAGAACATCCACAATTTCGCCGGGCCGCTGTTTGCCGTGTCGCTGCTCGTGGTCATCCTCACCTTCGTCAAGGACAACCTGCCCAGCAAGGACGATCTCGTCTGGCTGGCCAAGGGCGGCGGCCTGTTCAGCGGCGCCCACGTGCCCTCGCACCGCTTCAATGCCGGCGAGAAGCTTCTCTTCTGGGGCGGGGTGTTCCTGCTGGGCCTGATCGTCGTGGCCTCCGGGCTGGTGCTCGACAAGCTCGTGCCGGGGCTGCTGTACACCCGCGGCGAGATGCAGATCGCCCACATGATCCACGCCAGTGCCGCGGTGCTGATGATGGCGGCTTTCCTTGGACACATCTACATGGGCACGTTGGGGATGAAGGGGGCTTACCAGGCCATGAAGACCGGCTATGTCGACGAGGCCTGGGCCAAGGAGCACCACGAGCTGTGGTATCGCGACATCAAGGCGGGCAAGATCCCGGCTCAGCGTTCCGGCACCCGCGAAGCCCCTGGCAAGCCCGCTGCCCAGGCCTGATGCGCGTCCGGTCTGCGTCGCCTTGCGGCCCCCGCAGCGACGCCGCAGCGGGCGTTCCTTCTATGCTTTCGTCCATGACCGCCCGCCCTCACCTGCGCCCAGAACTCAGCCAGGCGGCCACCCGTTTCACGCACCGGGTCACCGTCGTCGACGAGCATGGCCAGCCGCGGGAGGTGGAGATGCCCGCAGAACGCGATCTCACGCTCTACCTCGACCGGCGCGAACTGGTCACGTTGATGACCATGGGCACGCACCCGGAGTTGCTGGCGTTGGGATACCTGAAGAATCAGCGCCTGGTGCCCGGCATCGAGCACATTGCCAGCGTGCAGGTGGACTGGGAGGTGAACGCCTGCGCAATCACCACCCGCGGCGGCGTGCCCGACATCGAGGCGCGCACCGCGCGGCGCATCGTCACCACGGGCTGCGGCCAAGGCACGGTGTTCGGCGGCCTGATGGACGAGCTCGACCGGATCCAGTTGGGCGACACGCGCATCTCCCAGGGCACGTTGTACGAACTGCTCGATGTGATGCGCCGGCACGACACCATCTACAAGAGCGCCGGCTCGGTGCATGGTTGCGCCCTGTTCGCCGGCAGCGAACTCCTGCTTTTCACCGAGGACGTGGGCCGCCACAACGCGCTGGACGCCATCGCCGGCTGGATGTGGCTGCAGGGCCTGGAGGGGCAGGGCAAGACCCTCTATACGACCGGGCGTCTGACCAGCGAAATGGTCATCAAGGCCGCACAGATGGGCGTGGCCATCGTGGTGTCGCGCTCGGGGATCACCGAGATGGGGCACCGTCTGGCCGTCCAACTGGGCATGGCACTGTTCGCGCGCTGCACACAGCGCCACTTTCTGCTCTACAGCGGGCGCGAGCGCTTCATTGCCGAGCCCGAACTGGCGCCACCGCCGCCGCAACCGTGGACTGCACCCGCCCAGCGGGGCGGCTGAAATTCACGGCCGGGCGTTGGCCAGGTCGCGCACGATGGTGGGCCCGGCCTGCTGCTCGATGCGCGCGAGCATCTCGCGGTTCCAGCCGGCGGCGAACATCGCCTCGGCCACCACGAACATCGGCCCCACCAGCAGGCCGATGAGGTCGTCCACGAAGGCCGGCTTGCGCCCTTCGTAGTAATGGCCGATGAACTGGATGATCCAGCCCACCACGAAGGCGCCGATGCCGGTGGCCAGCCAGGCGCCGGTGCTGCCATCGGCAGCCCAGTGACCCAGCCAGATCAGGGCTCCCACAGCCGCGCTGGTGGCCAGGCCCAGCACCAGGTGGCGGCTGAGGTACCACAGGGCCGCCAGGCCGAACAGCACCCAGGCCGGCGAGAGGGTCAGCCCGGCCAGCTCGAAGCCGGGTCGTGCCAGCAGCGTGCCCACCGCGAACACGATCAGGGGCACGCCGACGAAATGGGTGGCGATATTGCGGCGGTCGCGATGGTAGGCGGCGTACTGGGTCAAGAGGTCAAGGGCGGTGCGCATGGCGGTTTTCCTGGAAGCTGAACCCCTGGCGGTTGGACTCTGCCATAGGCTTCAATATCCCGAGAACCGCCCCGGCTTGGGCTGCTGGTTTTCCCTGACCCAGCGTCCGCGCGTGAGAAACGACTCAAAGCACCGTTTCGGAGCCGCGGCTGGTGCGCTGCACAATTCGAAACATTCCTGGCGTGTGGCTTTCCTATGATGCAACCTCACGCCAACAAGACACTCAGGGATTCTCATGTCAGCGCCCATCTACTACGAGTACACCGTCCAGCCGGGTGAAAACCTCGTTGTGATCATTCACCGGCTTTACGGCTGGACGCCGCCCACTCGCCGCTATGGCGAGATTGCCAATGCGCTGAAGCTGCTCAATCCGCACGTGCCAAGCATCGATGCGCCCACGTGAACCGCCCCGGGTTTCGTGGAGGCTCCTTACTCTGAGAAGATGGAGCCATGAACGGCAAGAAGTCCAACCGTTTTTCACCCGAGGTGCGCGAGCGTGCCGTGCGCATGGTGCAGGAACACCGAGGCGAGTACCCATCCTTATGGGCCTGCATTGAATCGATTGCCCCCAAGATCGGCTGCGTGCCGCAGACCCTGCATGAATGGGTCAAGCAGCACGAGATCGACACTGGCACTGACCTGCCCCCGTTTCCCGTACCACTGGCTTGGAACATTTCCGCGGGGTTGATGGACTTTACTCTTGGGTCTTCTGGGTCACGCGGGCTGCGTCGTCAGCTTTCTGGCGATGCAGCGAGGCGAACCGTGCCGGAGGGACGGTGCGCGTCAAGGTAGTTGTCGCCTCGTTCACGCAGCCAATGGCTGTTTGACGGTGGCCGGCACGGCGCCTGCACGCAGGGTGGTGTCGCGCTCGGGGTTGAGCGCCACCAAGTCGATGTTCG